>JBDKLD010000001.1:0-3218 GCA_039795715.1 Candidatus Parcubacteria bacterium
TGAACCATTTCTCATCATGCGAATGGCGGCAACCCTCACCCTACCAACCTTTTCATTTGTTGTGTATGCCATCTTCATACCGTACACCACCATGGTGATGCAAAGGTATTGAACCATTACGATTTATTGACTTTATAGTAAATCTGTGCTATTGTCCAAACCAATGAAACGTACATAAAAAAACTAAATCATGAAAAGAAACTTGTCCCTCCTCATCTCGTGCTTATGCATAATTTTGCTAGGCTACGTTCTTGAGAAATGTGGCCTGGTTACTCCTCGTGCAGACGAGCTCCCCAACTGTATCCAAAATAATTTGGATACTAAATTCTCTCATCTTGCTGATAGTTGTATTAAATATGCCGAAAGCCGAAAAACTAAGGGTACTCACTACACAGCATTAGAATATGCTCTAACAACAAGGTATCTAGATTCACTAGCACACAAAATGAATCAACGAATACCCGAACTGTGGCTCCGTGATTTAAGGTATATCATCAATGATGGATCGCTTTTGGTACACGAGAACATCGCTCAAGAGATGCGTAGTTTGCGTTTACCTGAGTGGGCTCAAAACAGTTACGAGTATATAAAATTACGATTCCTAATACTTTTAGGATCAATATTTTTTATCGGTTTCTCGTTCCTACTCTCTGAGTCTATCGGGAAAATTATGTTCAGAGTTGTCCGTACCGTTAGGCACCTAATCACCTACATTAAAGTGATTCGGCAAAACGATATTGTTATCGCGACCATATGTACTGCCAATAGAAAATGGGCAGTCTATCGAGCTCGTGCGCCTAGTGAGTTTATTGGTACAAATGACAAAGTTCCATGGATGATGTTTTAAGTGAGAATTATTCTATTTCTTAATTAAAACATTAATTTTAAAAAAATAATCCAATGGAAAATACAAACAGTAACTTAGATAAAAACTTCTTCGAGTTTTCAAGAGTGCTTAACGAGATATCAAACGAAATCTTGTTTAAGCTTCGAACTAAAGGAGTGCCAGCAGTCCTCGATTCTGAAACCCATAACGTCTATCAAGGGGGTTTCGACAGAACTCAAATTAAAAAAGAGCTTCTGGAAAGATGGAGGGGAAAGATTGATATCGATCGAATGAGCGTTGAGATAATCTCCGTACACACCGATATGAGTGATCACATTCACTACCATGCCGATTCGTACGCAGTGCTCACCCTCTTGGGAAAATGGGAAGGTCTTCCAGAGCCAGGTGGTGTTTACTGCTTTAGCTCAAAAGAGTTCCTTCCAGCAGTTTCTGGAGTAACCATTCAGGTTGCACCCGGAGTAGTTCACGGTTTTTCAGCGCCAGGGTCTAAGTTAAGTTTTTTGTCAGTACAAAGTGAAAAGATTGATAAGGATTACCATATCGTGTAGTTCTCATCAAATGGTTATAAAATAAATCAAAGAAGCCTAACCAGCTTCTTTTTTTATTGATCCCATACTAGGGAAGTATTAGGAGAGGCCGGCAGGCTAAACGCGTTGGTAGACCCCCGGGGTCTTTCTATTGCCATCCAAAAGTTTCTGTGCACCTCTCTAAATTTCTGGCCTGTAGGGGAGACAACCTCAGTTTAGTGAAATATTCGAATAACGTAGGCTGTGGTCCACAACTTCCTATATATAGGAAATTCACCTCCCTAGACAGTAGATATGAACTATGAAACAAAAGAAGCCTTACATCATAAGGCTTCTTTTGTTTACCTGAAATTCCACACCATATAGGAAAGAAGTAAAGAAATAGCTAATATTCCTCTTGGTCACATCGAAAAAAAGTATCTGTCAAGAAAATATCTCGTTTTCTTCATAAGTAGAGACATACCACTTCACTAGTATCTGGGCTAGGTACTGGAGTTTCTGATCCTTGGTCATGAACTCCGTACTGGGTATACCGAACTCCTCACATGAGAATTGGTTGGGTATCTTATCGTGTTTATCTGGCACATTAAATGGAGATGGTTCATTTGTAACTTTCTCAAACATAACTGCACCTTACCTTATTAATGAAATGTGTAAAGCAAATAGGATTAAATCTACCACTTTGATACGCTTTTCTCGTGGGTAGATACTATTGGGCAGAGAGCTTGAAGTGTGGGAGCACCTTGCATCCTTAGTAAGAGAGTAGAAATTGCTATTCATGACAACTTATGTGGAAATCCTGCATTTGGTATACTTGCAACATCATGGCATTTATTCTCATGGATGAATCTGGAGACCTTGGCTTTTCTTTTGAGAAGGGTTCCTCGAAGTTTTTTATTGTCACCGTGATTTTCGCAGATTCAAAAAGGCGGTTGGAAAAGATTGCAAAGAAAACTCATGGAACTCTAAGAAAAAAATATAAACATGTGGGTGTACTTCACGCGTATGCTGAAATGCCTGTGACGAGGCAGAGGTTGCTCAAAGCAGTAGGAGAGACAGACGCGAATATTTTGGCAATCATTTTAAATAAAAAGAAAGTGTATACAAAACTCAAGGATGAGAAAGCAGTTCTCTACAACTATGTTACTAACATTCTTCTCGACAGACTTTTTACTAAGAAGCCTGTGCCGCTAGACCATGAGGTGCACATGATTGCAGCCCAAAGAGAAACAAATAGGTTTCTTAATCAAAATTTCAAGGAGTACTTGGCGAACCAGGCTTCAAATACCCATAAGACAAAAATTAAAGTAGAGATAGCCACTCCATCTCAGGAAAAATCATTGCAGGTTGCAGATTTTGTCTCTTGGGCAATCTTCCGCAAATACGAGTATGGAGATGATAGCTACTACAATTTAATTAAAGAGAGAATTATCGAGGAGGCACCCCTCTATCCATAAATAGTAAAGCCCCATCGCTTGAATGAGACGCCTTACGGTATCCCGAGCAATGGGGTCTTACTTACAAACTGATTATATACTGTTGTTGACTAAAAAGTCAAGCAAGAATTTTGAAATTGATAGTAATGATGTTCTTGAAAGCATTTCGGTACTACTTAGTTATACCATGCGCAAGAAGAAGGGGACCCGAAGCGATTCTAAAAATTCCCGATCATTTTCGGTATCCTGACTCACTAGTTCCACTGGCATTGGGAGAGTAGGACCTTACGTATAAGAGTCAACACCTTTGCATCATTTCTTAAGCATTTGAGCCGGCGTTTTCATTTTGATCCCCATATGCATTCGTTTGTTGTTGTAGTGAGAAAGGTATTTCGAAACATCTCTCTT
>JBDKLD010000002.1:0-25343 GCA_039795715.1 Candidatus Parcubacteria bacterium
AGTTGTGCTGAAGATCTTTTCCTTAGGCTTTCCTTGGACAAGACTGCTCTTGATAACCTTGAGCAAGTAACTATTTTTGATCAAGATGTAACAATAAATTGCCGAGTAGACACAGTCCACAGCTATATTATTTACTTGGGATATCTGATTGATACTTATGAAATTACGATAGATCAAGATTTGCCACCTCTTGAAACCAACCATAAAATACTAATCACAGTTCAACTACCATCACTTGACAGCCTGCATTTAGATGTAAGGAGCTGGATTGAGTTATAAACAGCTTAGCCTTGCGCCCTTGTAACGTCCATTTTACAATAGGAAGAGTAAAACGTGTCTCGTTCGAAACATTATTAATAATTAAGAGACATTTTAAAAAGTTTTCATATGAAAAAATTGTTTAATAAAAAAGGATTCACACTCATCGAACTTTTGGTGGTTATCGCCATCATCGCGGCTCTCGCAGTCGTCGTGTTCGCTGCTATTAACCCTGGTAAGCGTATTGCTGAGGCTCAAAGACAAAGTCGCTTGCAAAATACAACGACAATTCTTGATGCTCTGCATACGTACATAGTTGATAGTTTGGGTGCCTTACCAGACGTTATTGGTAAAGCTTCATGGATATACTCAGGTGGTACTAACCCCTCTCTTGCTGAAGTCCAGATTGGTTCAGCTACAAACGGTTGTGCAATAGCTACAAGTGGCTGTAGTACTGGTACTACGACATGTCTTAACCTTGCTAATCCTGGCTCTGCTACATCAGGAAACATGGTAGGCTCAGGAGGTATTGGTTCATACTTGGCATCAAATCCAATCGATACTGGTATTGGTGATGCAACTAGGACAGGATATACTATTTCAGTTTCTTCCTCAGGTATTGTTACTGTAAAAAGTTGTAATGCAAATAACAACCTTAACGGTGGTGCAAACATCTCAGTCTCTCGCTAACTTCTACATTTAGCCACAAAAAACCGGAAACCTATCTTCCGGTTTTTTTGTTGCCCATTTTTTTGCAAATTCCAAGATATCAACAGTGCGTACCCATTTTCGTGAAGTAAAACTGCTACTATTAGTCTAATGAAAATACTAAAAAACCAGCCACAACATGGCTTCAGCCTCCTTGAGCTTATTCTCACTATCGCTATAATGGCAGCACTTTCAGTAGCTGTCTTTTCTTCAATAAACCCAAAGAAAAGAATACAATCCGCCAGAGATACCAACAGAGCCGCCTCAGTTGGTAGTATTATCGGGGCAATATATATGTATATCAATGAGAACAATGGCGTCTTGCCGACTGGACTCACGGTAAACATGTCAGAAGAGCGCCAACTCGGCACAACTGGTGGCAATCCATCGTGCGCTATTGCAACTGGCACTTGCGCAGTCACCAATGCACAGTGCCTCGACCTCTCCACTCCACTCAACAAATACTTGGCTTCGATGCCAATAGATCCACTCAGTACTAAGTATAGCGCCGCAAACACTGGCTACTCAGTTTTCGTAAATGCCAATGGCATCGTCACCGTCAAAGCTTGTGGCGCAGAACTAACGTCGCCAATTTCCATTTCTCGCTAAGATAAATTGAGGTATACTAAACTGCATGAGACTTCCAACGTACGCACTTTTTTTCCTTCCTGCTGAAATTATTGCAGTCAATACCAAGAGCGGAGAAAAAATTTCTCTACCGCTCTCTCCTTCGATTATCAAATACGCAGAGATAACCGACGCTGCGTCGTACGAGACACTACTCACAGAGAAGCTCACTCCATTTTTTTCTGAACAAGGAGGGGAGTGTGCTGTTGTTTTGCACGAATCTTTTGGTTATTTGGAAACAGTTACCAAACCTTTACGCAACCTCTCTCGGCAAGAATTACTCGCGCTCGCTGCCTATGCACCTATCGCTGAGGACAAACTCGCATTTTCCGGCTTTACAGATACCAAATCAAAGATCCGCCGAGCGGTATTTTTCAGTAGTTCACTTATTTTGCCGATAACAGCAATTCTTAAAAAGACCAAGAATCAAATACTAGTTGTCTTGCCACTTGCATACCTTCAAATTACCAGTGAACTCAAAGATGCTTTTGCTTCGCTTTCGTACGAAACTGATGATGGAGATGATCAAATACGCTTTGCCCACAATGTCCTCAATGAAATATTTATCAAGCCCGAAGACCCAGTTGTTGCCAAGAGGGAGAAAAAACGCTCTATTTTGCTTGTGAGCGTTGCCAGTGTTTTTATGCTCACGGCATTACTGTATACGCTCTACGCTTCGGGAGTTATAGGCTAAAAAGATTGCCATTTGAGAATCCTAGCAAGGGATTCTATTTGCCCAGCTTGAACAAATGTCGGAATACCCAAGTAGCAGTTATTTTTGAGATCGATTGCTGCACCACCAGAATTGCCTTGCTCGACTTTTGCGGAAGTAATGTAGTATGCGCCTTCATTCCCAGAAATAATGCCTTCGGTGACAGTAAGATCGGTGCCGCCGATTGCTGGATAGCCTAAAATCGCAATTTGATCTCCACTATCCGGAGCATCAGTGCAATAATTTCGCGTAGTTGAACCACCTATTGTCGAGGGGACCATATTAGTTTTGATACTTGCCATGTCACTGCCTTTTGTCGAAAGTGTAATATCGTCTATGGTTACACCGTAGCTTGCACTATCTCCAGGGAATTTGATCAAACAAGAAGTCGGGCCGTACCCTTGGCTATCAGAAATAACGTGCTTGTTGGTGACGAGATTGCGGGCGCCATTGCTAAAAGAAATAAGTGTACCCGAGCCGGATTGTTTGCCATAGAGAATGCCGTTGGTGTAGCGGAATTCACAAGTAATACGTGCCACAACAGGTTGCCAGGTTTTGACGATGCTGGAAACCGTGGGAGTTGAAACCGCAGGTCGTTCAATTATCTTCTCAACTATTGTCGGCTTTATCTCGGAGGCCTTTTTTTCTAACGCGGCAGTATTTTCTGCGCTCTTTATTTTAAATTGTGCCAATTCATCTTTGACGTTGCCTATATTTTTATTGGTCTCAAGTATTGTATTTTCAGCGGTTTTTTGGACGAGCAACGTAAGCTTTCTGTTCTCGGCGATGAGCTTTGATTGTTGAAAGAAAAGTATGCCAACACCGACGAAAAGTACGGCGATAATTCCTCCAAGAATTCGATGGGTATTCATTGGAGGAATTATACCACTAGCTGAATATTTTAATATAAAATCCCGCATGGTATACTTTACAGCATATGGTTGATAGCTTGATTGCTTTGATAAAAAAACCGAGAGTATTGTTGCTCGTGCTCGCATCTGTGACTTCTTTGGTTATTTTTAGCGTAGGGCAATATATCATCCGCGCTGGCGCTAACGATCCCCAAATTCAAATGGCGGAAGACACGGTCGCAGGTTTGGTAATGGGTTTGCCAGCAGGAGCAATAACACCACCTCCTGGTAGGGTAATTGGCAAAAGCCTGTCACCATTTACAGTTGTCTACGATAGTGAAGGCAATCCTATTTCCGGCTCGGCAAATTACAAAGACAGTCTGCCAAAACCTCCACGTGGCGTTTTTGCAAATGCGCTACAACATGGCCAAAATCGTTTTACCTGGCAACCAGAAAAGGGAATGCGCTTTGCTGCTGTTGTGCTTCCATATACGGTCAATGATACACAAGGCTATGTCATGGTCGCAAAATCATTACTTGAAATAGAGAAGAGGGTGAGCGGTCTTTGCCGGATTGTATTTTGGGGCTGGGTAGCTTCTGTATTACTTATCATTCTGACGTCAACACGAGGTTTACACCATATTAGAAAACTTACCTCGAAATCAAAGCAAACTTCACGAAAATAATTATATGGACGGCGTCATGAAATCAGAAATATTTTTCTTTGTGGCAACGGTCGCACTGATTTTGCTAACCGTGCTTTTGGTCGCAGCGTTCTACTATATACTGAGATTTTTAAGAAAAATAAACCGCATTTCTGACAGTGTCGAGGATGGTGTACAAAATATTAAGGAAAAAGTAAAAGATGAGCCATTGTTGGGCTTCCTTTTCAAGAAAAAGCCAAAGCGTGGCAAGTAAAATCTTCTAAATTCTTCAAACTCGTTACCATTGACACTTTCTATATAAAGCGTAGTATTTGGCCCATATAGGGTCCTTTTTCTCAAATTAAGTATTAATTTTATCAATTTAGACAAAATATAGCTTATGAAAACAAAGCGATTTTTCACTGTAGGAGCAACCTATTTCCTCGCAATCTGGATGATAGGAGCAATGGTTTTGGGTGGTGCAGTGGGGGGCATCAGTCTTGCGATGGCGCATGATCAGGAAAATGACACCGAACATGACCAAAATAACGAGCTCGACAATCAGTCTGGCTCTATTCGTATTTGCAAAGTTGTTCTTGATAGTAATGGCTTGATTGCGGATGTCGATGCGGTTAGTGGCGGTAGCTTTACTATACCTGGACTTTCAGCCACAACAACTCTTGGGCCTTCTGCACCTGACATTTTGGAGACAACTGTAATCACTACACAACTAGAATTTAATAGCAAAATATTTGATAGTTCTCTGCAAAATGATGCAGAGTGCGTCACCTACGAAAACTTGGCATTTGGCAACTACTACTATGGGGCAGAGGTAATTTCTGATGCATCAAACTGGGAAGTGCCTGTGTATCATGATGCTGTAGGCGAATATGTATACACAACAGAATTTTTCCATACATACAGCGGGGAGCTTTTTGATGAAAACATAGAAAATGATGGTGACGCATATCATAGTGCAAATGGGCATATACTGATTGATGAAAATCAGCCAAGTGTAACTTTGGTAGTTATTAACACTATGAAGCCTGATGCTGGCGGGTCAGATGATGAGCCAGCTGATAATGGACAGGGTGGTAGTGGAAGTGGTGGCGGTAGTGGTGGAGAGGGAAATGGTAATGGCGGGCAGGGAGGTAACAACGGCAATGGCAGTACAAACCAAAATCCTGCGGGTGGCTCTACTGGCGGTACAAGCGGTGGCACAAGCGGCGGCTCAGTTAGTGGTAGTGGCTACAGTGCTCCTGCTAGACAAGGACAAGTTCTCGGCGAATCTACTTCGTGCGGTGAATACCTTAAGACCTACCTTCGTCGTGGGTACAAAAATGATGCTGAAGAAGTAAAGAAATTGCAAACATTTCTCAATAAGGAACTCGGACTCAGTCTTGCGGTAAGTGGCACATTTGATCAAGACACTGAAGATGCTGTTCGTTTGTTCCAGAGTAAGTACGGTGAAAAAGTTCTCAAACCATGGAGTACGAATCACTCAACTGGGATCGTCCATCTCACTACCCGAGCACAGATAAACAATCTCTCTTGCGAAACACTCAAGCAAGAAATTCCACGCTCGCTTATCAATTGGAAAAAGCATCCTGCGACGTCCTCTATTCCAAAAATATAATTTTCAAAATCCCACCCGCGAGTATACAAGGTGGGATTTTGATATGAGCATTTTTAGCGGTATAATTTTCAAGTATATGCGTAAGAAATTGAAGCATACATTTATTCCAAACAAAGAAAATAATTATAAGCCTGCTTTGTTTGAGTATGGCGTGGTTTCGGCTGTTATTGTTGCCGGGATAATATTATTCATGTCTTCTCTTTCGGTCAATCGCTACCTAGTCCGCACCGACCAAGGTGCCGCAGTTTATGCATCGGTACTTGTAGACCTCAGTAACAAGGCTCGCAGTGTAAACAATCAATCAGACCTGACAATTTCAAGTGTGCTGACGAAGGCTGCTCAGATGAAAGCTGACGATATGGCAAATCGGCAATATTTTTCTCATACTAGTCCTGACGGCACAACTCCTTGGTACTGGTTTCAGAAAGCTGGCTATGACTTTGTCTACGCGGGCGAAAACTTGGCGGTTGATTTTACAGAATCAGCTGACATAGAAAATGCCTGGCTTGCTTCGCCGAAACACAAAGAAAATATTATTGATCCACGTTTCCGCGAGATTGGTATTGCAACCAAGACTGCGACATGGCAAGGCAGAGAAACAACATTTGTAGTTCAGCTTTTTGGAACACCAGCTACGGTGGCTTCGGTGGTAGAGCAGGCGCCGGTTGTTGTGGGTAATACGCCAGTTCGGTCGTCGATTACTCCATTACCTTCAGCAGTTGTACCGATTTCTCCACTATTGACGGCCTCATTGCCTGCTACCTCATTGTCACAAGGCAATAGTGCGGTACTTGGGGCTGATGCCATCAAAACTGCAAGTGCCGCGGAGGGTGAGCAAGTAAGCGTATTATCAGAAACACCAGCGACTATAATTGCCGAAAACCAAGCAGTGCAGAGTATTGACCTTGGAGAAGAAGTTTCAGCACCCAAAGCTACCTTTTTCGAAAAAGCTTTAGTCCGCATTCCGAAGATTTCAAGCAGTGCAATAATGGTTTTGGCAGGGATGTTTTTCCTTGGGCTCCTACTCTTTATTTTCATAGAAATTAAGCGTCAGCACCCAAAGCATATTTTTCTCGGTGTTTTTGCTCTTGTAGCCCTGGCTTCGCTCGCCTATGTTAGCCAGTCATTCGTACTTCCTATATAGTAGAGGGCATGGAAATAGTAGATTTCAAGAAAAAGGTTTGGCGCCACTACAAAAAAGCCAAAAGGTCATTTCCTTGGAGAGAAACAAAAGATCCATACAAAATAACAGTTTCAGAAATAATGCTCCAGCAAACTCAGGCTGATAGGGTAGTTGCAAAGTATGTTGCATTTTTAAAAAAATGGCCCACGTTGAAAAAGCTTGCTAGTGCTGAGCTACAAGATGTCTTGGCTATGTGGTCTGGGCTTGGCTACAATCGTAGAGGAAAAAGCCTCTGGCAATTGGCCAAAGTGGTTTCTGAAAACCATTACAATAAAATCCCAAACACCATCGTGGCACTAGAAAAACTCCCGGGGATAGGTCCGTACACAGCAAGAGCAATTTTGGCATTTGCGTTCAACGCACCCCATGCTTGCATAGAGACAAATATCAGAAGCGTGTATATCTATTCGTTTTTCCCAAACAGCAAGCGCAAAATTGCCGACGAAGATCTTTTTCCTCTCATTGAGAGAACACTCGATAAAAAGAATCCCCGCGAATGGTACTACGCTCTCATGGACTATGGCACATTCCTCAAGAAAATGAAGCTGACCACAAACGACCGCCACAAAAACTATAGAAAACAGACACCTTTCAAAGGTTCGTTACGCGAGGCTAGGGGCGCGATTTTGCGCGAACTTGTTATATCACAATCGACATTAAATAAACTTAAAGAAAAAATAAAACTTTCCTCAGATAAAGTGGAAGAAGCACTAACTGCACTTCAGAAAGAAAAATTAGTCATAAAAAATGGTGCAAGATACTCTATTTCCTCAAAAATGTAATAACTACATCTTCACCTCTCGCCACTCATTTGGCTTCAATTTCCCGATCATGAATTTGCCGATACGGATACGTTCAAGCGTGAGCACTTTGTAGCCTAGCGCTTCACTCATGCGTCGAATCTGCCGATTTTTTCCCTCAGTTAGCACTATGGAAAATATTTTCTCATCGACGATGTTTACACGGCATGGCTTGGTCGTATACTTTTCCATTTTGAGGTCACCGCCAATAACTACGCCATGTTCCATTTTATTTTTAAAATCATTTGAAATTTTCTTATTTACCCCGACAACGTACTCTTTTTCATGGTCACTATCAGGCGAGAGCAAATCACTAGTGATGCGCCCATCATTGGTCATCAAAATCAAGCCAGTAGAATCTTTATCCAGCCGTCCGATAGGGAAAACCTTGATGGGGAATTTGGCTGTCGTGGCGATATCTTTTTCGCCAGCTTGTGGTTGAGTGGTGACGATGCCTGCTGGTTTGTTATAAATAAAATAACGGTGGTCTTTGCCTTTACCGCGGATCTCGACTTTATCAGTTGGTAGAACCCGCATGCCTACAGTGGCCTTAGCTCCATTTACCATTACTTTGCCAGCCGCAATTAGTTCGTCAGCTTCTCGACGGGTAACTTTGCCTGTATTACGTAGATGGACATTGATTCGCTCACGCCCATCGATGCGAATAACTGGCGCAACCGCCGTTGCTTTTAAAACTGAGGTTTTTGAGTGTAGGACTTTTGTCGCTCGTTTCTTTCTTTGCATACAAGCATCCTACGTTAAAATTACGATTTTAGCCAATATTTAGCGTGTATCTTTTATTCGAGAAGCGGGGATGATTGTCATCAAGCAAAGTATGCCAAGCGCAGAGTACAGAATACCGTAGTTGTAATTGCTGATTACCCACGAAGCGAGCATTGGCACAATAACATAGGCAAGTGGCGCGAGCGCGCGGTAAATGCCGATGAGTCCAGTATCATTTTCATTGACATGTTTAAAAAAGTAGCTTTCCGACATTACCTCAACGGTTGCCGCGCCAACCCTTGTCGCGAACAGTACTGTCGCCCAAATCCAAATAGACGAACTTTCCATATTGAATATCATAAGTGTTGCGAGACCCAGGATAAGCAAGCCAAAAATCATTATTTCCTTTTCACCAAAACGCTTATCCGCAATTCTGCCAAGTGGGTATTGTAGAAATACAAAAGGCGAGAGCATGATAAAGAAAATCATGCCGACTTCTTTCCAGCTAAAGCCAATAACTGTCGTTAGGTAGAGAGGCGTGAATATAACCATGACAACATAGAAAACTTGCAACATGAAGTTGACGAGGTAAATTGCCGATAGATTTTTATCCTGTAGTACTTGCTTGATCGCAGTCATTGTCTGTACCTTACCGATTTGGCGAGTGTTGAGCGACGCGCCGCCTTTGTAAACAGCAAGCAGAGAAAAGAAAACCAAAACTGCACCGACAAAATAGAGCAAGTTGAAACCACCGCGCTCAATGATGGCACCAGTTCCCAAGAGCGCAAGCATCCACGCTAGGCTAAGTACAGTGAGGTAAATGCCACGGATCTTGCCAGTGTCGCTATTTTTTGTCGCATGCTCGACCATCATATCTAGTCCATAAAAAATAATAGTATTGGATGAAAGATAGATAATAAAAAATAAAGCAGAAACAATACTAAACGTTGCCTGTGTAAGGCCAGTAAGCGTAAATATCGAAACAAGCATGAGGAGTGCCACAAAAAGCAGGCTACCGTTACGAGCAATCTTTTTTGGCGCCCAAAAGAGCAAAGCGAGGAGCGAGATGAAAGCTGCAATACTAAAGAGTGGCCCTACGGCATCTTCGCCAAAAAGATTGGCGGCAAATGTCGAGTTGGCATAACTAACAAGCGCTATGTGAAGCGAGAAGAGAAAACCTGTGATGAGGGCAAACCTAAGCGCCCGCACTTTTACAATGCGCATATAGAGACATTATAAAATAATAATGACGAAAAAAGTTGCGAGAGTGGGGAAAGGGTAACTACACAGAAAGCACAACAGGGATAACTAGCGGTCTCTTGGCGGTCTTCTGGAAAAGAAACTTGGAGATATTGTCGCCGAGTTGTGTCTTGACGTAGTCGAAGTTCACAGGATTTTGTCCCGCGACTCCATCCTCGACGGTTTTCTTGATGATGTGGCGTGCGGCACGGAGAAGTTCTTGGTTTTCCTTGAGGTAAATGAATCCACGAGAAATGAGATCAGGGGATTTACGGAGCTTGCCGGTGGCCGTGTCGACAGTCGCGACGACGACGAACATACCGTCTTGTGCGAGCATTTGTCGATCGCGGATGACAACTTCTTGGACATCTCCGATTGAGAATCCATCAACCATCATAGCTCCAGCCGGAGCTTTTTCTGGGCGTAACGTCATTTTCTTGCCATCCTCGGAGATTTCAATTATTGAGCCATTGTCGGGCACAATAATATTTTCCTCAGGAATACCAGTTTCCATAGCGAGCCGTTTGTGTGACTGGAGCATGGCATGGTGGCCGTGAATTGGAAGGAAGAATTGCTCGCGAACTTTGTTGTGGAGCCAACGAATGTCTTCTTTGTTGCCGTGGCCAGTTGCGTGAACGTAGTCTTCACCAGAAGTACGGAAGGTGACAATCTTTACGCCTTGACGTGCGAGACCGTCTTTGAGACGCTGGACAGCGTTTTCATTACCAGGAACAATCGAAGCCGAAAGAATAATTGTATCGCCTTTTTGTAGTTTGAACTTGGCATGTGTTTTGTTCGCAGCACGATTGAGTGCAGCAAATTCTTCACCTTGAGCTCCCGTGACAAGAAGAATAAGTTTTTCTGGTGGATAGTTGGGCATTTCCTCGAGCGTGATGAGGGTATCTTTTTTTGGCGTGATGAGTCCAGCTTCGATAACGATGCCGATATTGTTCTTCATTGAACGACCTTCGAGCACGATTTTCTTGCCGAGGCTTTCAGCGATTTGGATAATCTTGATGAGACGAGTGATGTGCGAAGCGAAAGCGGCAATAATAATACGGCCGTTTTTGTTTTCGGTGATAAGACGCTCGAGGCCTTGGTGCACTTTTATTTCTGGAGTAGCAAAGCCTTCATTGTCGATGTTGGTCGAGTCAGTCATGAGAAGAAGCGTTTTGTTGTTGTCAAAAATCGCATATTCTTTTTCTTCGGCTTCAGAAACGATACCATCGAATTGATCGAGCTTGTAGTCGCCAGGATTGATGATCCAGCCATGTGGAGTATCGACGATGACACCCATGGAGTCAGGAATTGTATGCGTGACGCCCCAGAACTTGATCTTCATTTTACCGAGCGTGACAGTTTGATCTTTTTCTACGACATGTGCAACGAGCGGAGGAAGGTGCGGGAATTCAGTTTGACGCTTCTTCATGAGCAAAACAGAAAGGTTACGTGAGTAGACTGGTGGATTGCCAATACGAGAAAGCACAATAGGCACACCACCGATGTGGTCAAGGTGACCATGGGTAATGATGAGCGCGCGGATCTTGTCTTTGCGTTCTTCGAGGTAGCGAGTGTTTGGGATGACATAGTCGATACCTGGGGTATCTTCTTTGGCAAATTCCATGCCAGCATCTATGACAACGATATCGTCGGCGGTCTCAATAACCGTCATGTTTTTACCGATTTCTTCGACGCCACCGAGTGGAATAATACGAATGACTCCTGGTGCTACAGGCGGAATAGAAAGCGTCCGAGGTTTTTCTTCTCGCACACTACCTGGCGCAGGTGCTTCTTGTCGTGGGCGACGAGATTTGCCGAACTTGCCTCCATACTGGAAGGTTTTGGTGCGAGTCGGTTTCTTGGCGGGATGACTTCGTCCTGGGCCAGACGGCGCTCCAGAAGGAGACACCCCTGTATGATTTCGTGTGCCAATACCTGAATGGCTGTGGCTACCAACCTGAGAAGGCGACGATGTGCGACTAGTTTGCGGGTGTGAACGAAATGTTCGCGTTCCGCTCTGTATTTTTTTTCTTGGATAATTTGTGTCCATTTTCTTAGTATAATGTTAGCTTATAAATTAATAATTATTTTTTGATAAAAAAGTTCCAAACTTTTTCTGTTTCTCTAAACCATGTATAGACATCTCGGAAACGATCTGATGGTAAAATTATTCCGTTGCTATGTCCAATACCGGCATCTGGATCACGTCTCGCCTCAAGATAGAGAGGGGAATAAAGGAAGACGACTGGGGCATTTTTCTCAATATCTTTTTCTATGGTGTCGAGCGCTTGACCTCTTGTCGCATTATCAGTCGCAGTAAAGAGTCCGGTAAATGCTTTGTCGACAACAGTACTCTTGTACATAGCGACATTGAGTCCAGGATCTTCGGCTTGGCTTGAATGCCAAAATGCATATAAACTGCCGGTGTCAGTGACGAATTCTCCAAAGAGGAGAGCGTCATAGTCTCTTGGGCGAATAATATCTTGGTTGAGGTCTCCGAGGCTATAGATTTTTACTTCAACTGAAAATCCGATAGCTTCAAGATTCTTTTTTATTATACCAGCACTTGTCGTAAGTTCAGGTGTGTCAGCTGTGGCTATCGAAAAACTGAGACCAGTCGTTGTTTTGGCTTTGCTGTCAGTTTTTATTCTAAGTCCGTCAGCATTTATCTTCCAACCAGCTTTTTCTAGTAGTTCCGCAGAGTCTATAGCAGTTGTTGTGCTCTCTGTTTCGCCAGCTTGCCAAAAAACACTCGGAATTGGTCCTTCAACTGCATGTCCGTATCCATAGAGCACCGTGCCTATGATTTCTTTTTTGTTAATGCCGTTTTTTATCGCAGACACTACTGTTGGGTCATTGAAAATAGGATTGTGGCTTTTGTTCATAAACAAGCCAAATACTCGTGGTAGTTCAAAGCTATGTATCACCATGCCTTTGTCGGCAAGTGACTTTGCTCGTTCTGGCGACAAACCAGATGCGATATCAATTTTCCCTGAAGTCAGCGCATTGCCGAGTTCTCGTTCGTTGGCAAAAGATAAAAGTCGTAGTTCAGCAACATGTGGCTTGCCGAGATTAAATTTCCGAAATGGTTTGAGAATAAATTCATCAGCGATACCGGATGTATTTCTTTTTACTGAATTTATTTTGTACGGGCCTGAGCCAATGGCATTTATGTTGTTCGCACTGAAGGCAAATTCTTCTGAGGAGAGTTCTCCCCAAAGATGCTTTGGCAAAATACCAAGTGTCGCAAGCTCAAGAAAAGGTGAGAAGGGTTGCTTGAGATCAAATGCCACCGTCATTTCATCTACTTTGCGCGCAGTGATGCCTTGCCAGTTGGCTTTCTTGGGACTGTCGATGAGTGGATGCTGAAGCTGGTTTACTGTATAGATGACGTCCTCTGCCGTGATTTTAGTGTTGTCGTGGAAAAAGGCGTCATTTCGAATAATAAAAGTATACGTTTTCCCGTCAGGTGTGACGCTATATGATTCTGCCAGATCCGGCATAGGGCGACCATTTTCGTCGAGTCGCATCAGTCCTGAGTAAACGAGAGCAGAGAGGTCTTTGTCAGAATCAGAAACGGCGAGTACTGGGTTTACAAATCTCGGTGTCCCAATGATGCCTTCACGAAGTTTTCCTCCTTGGATCGGAACGTCAGTACTGCCACGGACATTTAAAATGCCAAGTATCCAAACGAGAGTAACCATGGCAATAAAAAAAAGAGCCAAGAATGTTGCCAATTCTTTTTTTGAAAAGGAACGAATTGAATTTCGGCCTTTGCGCCGGATCTCAGGGAGAGAAAAATTGCGCGTGGTACGCGCTTTTTGGTTGGACATAGGTAATAGTGTGACAATAAAATATGAAGTAAAGATGAAGCGAAAATGAAGTCGCCCCAATTCTTACCGAAGGACGAAAGAGACCACAGCTGCCGCAGCGAAAAGAATCGCGACGACTATCGTGAAGTAAAACAGAAACTTCTCAAAACCTCTCCGTGTATGGTAGTTGGCAAGACTATCGCCACCACCCAAAGAAGCACCAACACCGGCACCTGATACTTGGAGGAGTATTCCCGTGATGAGGAGAATTGAGAGCACGATCTGAATAATAGGGAGAATCGATTGCATATTCGGTATGAGGCTATATTAGCATGTAATCTGGGAAATGCAAGAATTCTCGATATAATTGACATTACTTCTCTTACCTATAAAATAGTGATACATATGAGAAAACCTAAGAAAAAAAAATCAATTCAAAAGCCGAAGTCCCAATTAAAACTCCAGCCTTTGGGCGATAGAGTAGTAGTCAAGCCACAAGCAATAGAGGAGCGTAAAACGAGTTTTGGTCTCATTATTCCCGATACCATGAGCAAGGAGAAACCTGAAACAGGCACCGTGGTTGCAGTTGGCGATGGGAAAATAGCAGACAATGGTAGCAGGATAAAAATGACAGTCAAAGTCGGTGACATGGTCCTCTTTTCAAAATATGTCCCAGATGAAATCAAACTAGACGGCCAAGACCTCATCATCCTCCGGGAAGATCAAATACTCGGCATTATCAAGTAATCATAAAGGACATAAAAGACATTCTCAAATGTCCTTTACATAACTTTCATTATGGCAAAGAAAATTATCAATGGAAAAGAAGCAAAAGAGGCTCTTCAGCGAGGTATTGATGCTGTCGCTGATGCTGTGCGCATTACCATCGGTCCGCGTGGTCAAAATGTCGTTTATGAAAAAGGGTATGGCGCACCGACTATAAGCAACGATGGCGTCTCTATTGCCAAGGAAATTACTTTGCCTAATAAGTTTGAAAATATGGGCGCGGAACTTGCCAAAGAAGTTGCGACCAAAACAAACGACACTGCGGGTGATGGTACAACAACCTCGCTTATTCTTTTCCAATCATTTGTCCGTGAAGGTCTCAAAAGAAATGGTATGGGCGCAAACGGGCTTGTCCTCAAGTCAGGCATGGAACAGGCATCTACCGATGTAATAAAAGAGCTACGTGCCATGGCAAAGCCTATCAAGACTAAAGAAGAAATAAAACAAGTCGCCACTATTTCAGCTGAATCTGAAGAAATCGGCAACATAATTGCCAAAACAATAGAAAAAGTCGGCAAAGATGGCGTTGTCACTGTCGAAGAGTCGCAAGCCTTCGGTGTCATTTCTGAAACAACTGAAGGGCTCGAATTCGACAAGGGCTACATTTCCGCCTTTATGATTACCAATACCGAACGCATGGAAGCAGAGATTAAAAATGCTTACATTCTCGTTACTGACAAGAAAATCTCAAGTCTCAAGGAAATCTTGCCGATTATTGAAAAAGTCGCTGAAACAGGGAAAAAAGAAATGGTGATCATTGCTGATGATGTCGACGGAGAAGCGCTCACGACTCTTGTCGTCAACAAAATCCGCGGTATTTTCTCTGTGCTCGCAGTAAAAGCGCCAGGCTATGGTGATCGCAAGAAAGACGAACTCCAAGACATAGCTACAACAATCGGTGCAAAAATGATTAGCGAAGAAACTGGTTTGACACTTGAGAAAACAGAACTCGCCATGCTTGGACGAGCCGACAGGATAATCTCAACCAAAGACAAGACTATTGTTGTCGGTGGCAAGTGCAAAAAGTCAGAACTAAACGCCCGAGTTGAACAACTCAAAAGCCAACTCGTCAGTGGTAAGCATAAATTTGAAAAAGAAGCGCTAGAAAAACGTATTGCCAAGCTCGCGGGCGGGGTTGCCGTCATCAAAGTTGGCGCCGCAACAGAAATGGAAATGAAATACCTTAAACTCAAGATTGAAGACGCAGTCAACGCCACCAAAGCCGCGATTGAAGAGGGTATTGTTCCGGGTGGCGGAGTTGCCCTTGTCAAAGCTGCTGCAATAGTACGATCAAAGTCAGCAGGAATTCAGAAGAGAGCGATCGAGTCTCGTCGTGAGCACGAATTTTCTGTCGGCTACATGGCACTTGTTGATTCACTCGATGCGCCACTCATGCAAATTGCCAAAAATGCTGGGCACGAAGATGCTTCAGTTATTATTGACCAAGTTCGTAATAGCTCAGGAATAAATGATGGCTATGATGCTGGGGCCGATGCACTCGACGGCAGTCACTCATTGGTTGATATGGTAAAAAAGGGGATTATTGATCCAGTAAAGGTTACCCGAACCGCTCTTCAAAATGCCGCAAGTGCCGCAGCCATTATCCTCACGACCGAAGTCGCAATCGCAGATATCCCAGAAGAAAAGAAAAACCATTCTCAAGAAAGCGAAATGTAGCTCGTAGGCGCTATCCACACATTATGGACTTCATATTGAAAGTATGGGGTTATAATTATTGTCATGAAAAGCCACCATGTAAAAATCAGTCTTTTATTATTCATCGCCTCCATGCTCACTATTATGCTGGGGCAAGTTTCAAAGGCCGAAAATGTTGTCGCACAAGCACAGAGTGCTCTTCTCGCTTCTGCTCTTTCGCCAACGCCGACATTTTCTATGTACGTCGACAATGAATCTTACACATCAGACAAAACATACGAATTTGATGTGGCCGTAAAATCAACAACCCCAGGTACTTCGATAAATCTTTTTACCGCGCAAATTGGTCTCAATTACAATCCCAATTGGACGGCCGGCGGCACTGTAGTTCCTTCATTGGCTAGTTATGGTGGTAATGGTAAACCTGGAACTATTTCAAATCGCGCATCCAACCTCCTCATTACCGCAATTTCAGGCGGTAGTCGCGCTAATCCAGTATTTACAATGACACCACAAGAAAGAGGTCTTTATCGAGTCAAGGTCACCAACAGTGTTCCTTTCGCTTGTGAAAACCCAAATCTGAAATTCACTTTCGGCTTCGGCGGATCTCAAGTCAAAAGCATGAAGACCATTGTCTACTACTATTTACCTGAATCATCTAAGAACGCCAACCTTACTTCCAGTGGTTTGTACAATGGCAGTCTATTTTCAGATGGTCCTCAAAATGTTTCAAGCATAAGTCCTGAAGGAACAAATGCCTTGCCTCCACAGTGCGAAAAAAATAAGAAACAAGAATAATTTTTTAGAAATCATTAGTAATTAAATCAGTGTCCTAGTCGCCGAAACATGAAAAAGAAAAAAAATATTAGCCTCCAGTCAGTTATAATCATTGTCGCGATCGCTTTCAGTGCATATTTTTTCGTCCATAGTTCTGGTCGAATTCAGAATACAATAAATGAATCTGATTTCCAAAGTGGACAGCAATTGCCCGCGCAAACTAGCTCAACTACCCCAGCACCATCTAATGTCACTGCAACTCCTCTCAGTAACACATCAATAAGAGTAGCCTGGACAGCTCCAAGTAGTATCACAAATGTCCAAGGGTACACTGTTCATTTCTCGAGCGATCCAAACTGGGCAAATAGTACATCTACTTATGTGGCTGGTAGTTCAACTTTATCCTATGACGTTACCGGTCTCATTGCCGGCACAACGTTTACTTTTGAAGTAAAAGCTGAAGGAACAACCGACCAGTATGATTCTCCTTTTTCACCTATTGTAACTACCCAAACATCTTCGAGTGTTGGTGCTCCACAAAACGTTACTGTAACTGCACTTAGTAATACTAAAGTAAGAGTTTCTTGGCAGGTGCCGAGCGGTAATTCGAGTTTGCAAGGTTACACAGTGCGATATAGTAGCGATCCGGACTGGGCAAATACAATTTATAAATTTAAGCCAGGCAATGGATCAAGTTCATATGAAGTGAGTGGTCTTATTGCTGGAACTACATACTCATTTCAAGTAAAGGGTGAAGGCGCGGGTTTATCAGATCAAAATGATACGCCTTTTTCTACAAGCGCGACTTTACAAACTACTTCAACTGTACAAACACCTAGCAATGTTACTGCAACATCACTTTCAAGTACTTCAGTAAAAGTAAGTTGGTCAGTACCATCTGGAAGTGGCAACTTGCAAGGCTATACTGTTAGGTATTCGAGCAATGCAAATTGGGCAAATACAACCTACAAATTTAAAGCAGGAAGTGGAACAACTTCGTACAATGTTACTGGTCTCACTGCCGGAGTCACATACTATTTCCAGGTGAAAGGCGAGGGAACTGGTTCAACTGATCAATACGATACGCCATTTTCTGTGACAGCAACACTCGCAGGAACAGGTGGTGGAACTACTGGCCCAGATACAACTCCTCCAACTACGTCGACCACTGGTCCTAGTGGTTGGTCCAATACCATAATTCAGCGTACTTTGACTTGTGATGACACTGGCGGTTGTGCCACGATCAATTGGAAATTTATATTGTCGTCTACTACAGGTTGTAGTTCTGGAACATACACAACGGTTGCCGTTTCGGGTTCGCATGCGACTACAATGGCTTCGACATCCACTACAACTCCCGAAGGCCAATACCGCCTCTGCTACTACTCCCTCGATAGTGCAGGTAATTCTGAAACTCCTCAATCAAAAGAAGTATTCAAAATTGATACCACCGCACCTACTGGAAGTATCACTGCACCCCTTGCAGGAGCAACTATTGCGGGTACGACAACTCTCAGCGCTTCAGCATCCGACACAGCTTCAGGGGTTGCAAGTGTTACTTTCAAAGTTGATGGTACTACTGTGGGTACAGATACGACAAGTCCTTACACGTTTGCTTGGAATTCATCAACTGTAGCAAATGGTTCGCACACTGTCTTAGCAGTAGCTACCGATGTCGCAGGCAATACAACACCTACATCGTCAGTTACGATAACAGTAAACAATGTTGCCGGTGCTGATACAACAAACCCAACAGTGACTATCAGTGCTCCGACAAACAATACAATTGTAGCTTTTACATCAATTCTAGTTGATGGCATAGCAAATGATAATGTTGGTGTGACTTCTGTAACGATGAAAGTTAACGGCGTTGCAACTACAGTTTCCCAAGCTCAAGGTTCGAATAATTGGAATAACTGGACTGCCACCGCAACACTAACACCAAATTTTGCAAATATCATTGAGGTAAAAGCCTATGACGCAGCTGGTAATGTAGGCTCCCGTACAATCACCGTCACGCATTCACCAGGCATCGTAACAAACGGAACTCCGATCTCGCCGATACTCTTCGGTCTCAATGCTTGGATGCCAAAACAAATAGGAGCACATCCATATGGCGGAAAGCTTGAAACCTATCTTTGTGGTTCAAGTTGGTATGCAAGCTACGCCAACTGGATTGCCGGATCTAGCCAAGGCAGTCAACCTGCATGCGTGCTCAGTCAGATCAAACAAAGCGGAGCAAAATCAATGCGATATGGCGGAGTTGGCGTCGATACATATTACGATGGGTCTATGAATTCTTTAAATTCAAGCAAGGGCCAGTACTTGGCTATGGTTGAAAACATGCAAGCAAATGGCATCACGCCGATTCTCCAAGTTCCATATAATGGTGGTCAGTACACACCTGCGCAAGCCGCGGATTTGGTGAACTACATAAACGTTGTCAAAAACAAAGGAGTAAAGTATTGGACAATTGGTAACGAACCAGATCTCTGGTACGGAGCAAATGGTTCTGCACAAAATATCTCTACTTACTTTAAACAATTCGCAGAAGCCATGAAAAATGCCGATCCTTCGATAAGTATTACAGGACCTGACTTGGCATCATTTGACTCTGGCATAATGAATGCATTGCTTGGTGGAGCAAATGATATTACGGGATCGTTTACTCTTACCTGCTCAGGTTGTACAGGTACAAGATACTATCTTGACGTTGCCAATTTCCACCGCTACCCATTTAGTGGTGGGCAGACCAGAGCACAAGTTATAGCTAGTCCTACTAGCGATTTTCTGCCTAGTTTGCTTGCGCTCAAAGCAAAAGTTGCTTCAAGTAATGCGCTACACGGAAGAACAGGTGCAAACGCACTTAAAACAGCGGTTACCGAAATAAATGTTGACTACCAAAATCCTGGAAATGGCGATCCAAATGGTGTTGGGGCAACGAGCTTTTTAGGAGGCCAATACTGGGCGAACATTCTCAACTACGCAATGCGCGAAGGAGTGGACTTTGTCAACTTCTGGAGCGTTGTCGAAGGCATGAACATTGGCTACATCACCGATTCTGGCACGCTCACTCCTGCGTACTACCACTTCCAGATGCTTGCCAAAAATTTCCATGGCAATTATGCAACAGGAACTAGTAAGGTAAACGGTGCAACAGATTCAGAAGTCACCGCATTCGGAGCTACGGACACTGGTATGATTGCGGTCATGATTCTCAATCAAAAATCTACTACCTCGTTGCCATATACGGTCCGATTGAATACAGCAGCAATCTCATCTTCAAACACAAGCGCACTCAAGATAAATATCGATGCCGGCGTAGCTATTGAGTACACTAGTCCAGCCAGCGAACCTATCGCTCCACAGTCAACAGTCATGTTGCTATTCAATGGAAGTGGAACTCTCGTCAGTAAAACTGTCTACAAGGTAAATGATTCTGCGCCAACAACTAGTGCGCCGAGTAACGATACAACAAACCCAACTGTCACAATCACTGCTCCGACAAACAATACGACGGTAAGTGCCACATCAATTCCTGTTAGTGGTACAGCAAATGATAATGTCGGTGTGACATCAGTGACTATGTCTGTAAACGGCACAGCTACTGCGGTTTCCCAAGCTCCAGACTGGAATAACTGGACCGCAACTGCAACGTTGACACCAAGCAGTATAAATACAATTGTTGTAAAAGCTTACGATGCTGCGGGAAATATGGCCTCAAGTACAATCACCGTAACGCATTCACCTGGAACAACGCTCGCAATTACCAGCGGACCAACAACAGGTTCTACTACTACATCTGGCGCAACTATTTCGTGGGCAACCAATGTCGCTTCAACTAGTCAGGTGAAGTATGCAACATCAACTGCTCTTCTAACCTCTAGCCCAACTCTCACCACCCTCAATAGTTCAGCAGTGACATCACATATAGTTACGTTAAGCGGACTCACTGCAAATACAACGTACTACTACCAAGTAGTTTCAACAACCGGAACAACGGTCACATCTACACCAGCAAGCTTCACTACTACCGCTACGAGTGGTGGAGGCACCGATCCTATCATTTACGCCGCAGGTGATATTGCGAATGGTTGTTGTGGTGATGGTCTTACAGCAAATTGGATGTTAGCTCATATGACTGGTGTTCAAGCAATTCTCACATTAGGTGACAATGCCTATAATGCCGGTACATTTGGCAACACATCATCAGCTTGTAATGGGGGATCATTTCCTTGTGGTGAATTTTGGACTAAGTTCAATCCATCGTGGGGAAATGCAGCCCTAATAGCTCTTATGCGCCCAAGCCCTGGCAATCATGAATACGGTACGAGCAACGCACAAGGATACTGGGACTACTTCCATACCAACAAAGGGTTGAATATCGGTGCACAAAATCAATATTGGTATAGCTATAATGTTGGAAACTGGCATATCGTTTCTCTCAATAGTAGTAATGAGTGTAGTCCGGTAAGTTGTGCTTCAAATTCTGCGCAAGCTCAATGGCTACAAGCAGATTTGCAGGCCAATCAAACAGCGTGCTCGATAGCTTATTGGCATCACCCTCGCTTTAGCTCTAGTCCAACTCATGGTAGTTCGACTGCGGTACAGCCACTTTGGGATGTATTCCAAAGTAATGGCGGTGACATCATGCTTAATGGCCATGTTCACAATTATGAAAGATTTGCTCCTCAGAATGGTGATGGAACTGCCAATGCAAATGGAGTCCGAGAATTTGTTGTCGGTACTGGCGGTACAAACAATTGGTATAGCACAGGTTCAGGAATTGCAAATAGCTTGGTTCGTATAGGCAATACGTACGGTGTCTTGAAACTCACTCTTCATGCAAATAGTTATGATTGGGAATTTGTTAACACTTCAAATCAAACACTTGATTCAGGCACAGGGGCTTGTCACTAACATATATGAACATATATGAAAAAATATATTAATAAGACAACATTCACATCGATACTAGTTTTGGCGGTTATGACATTACCATCTTCGGCCTTAGCTGTAGAGTCTGGGAATAGTTGCCGTATTACAATCAAGACTCCGACACAAAATACACCTGTTAGGTTTCCATTGCGAATAAGCGGTACCGTAGAGGCTGAAGGTAAGAATTGCGACCAAGAATGGGTGCATTCTGAAACAGAGTTTGGCAACATTGTGATCAAAGATGAATTAGGAAATGAAGTCAGTCAAGATTTGGCAATACAAACAGGCAGAACAGCGCCGTTTATGTACCCACTTTCGTTCGAAATTGTACTCAAGATGGTAAATTCTCCTGCTACAAAAAATGGCACAATTACTATTATCGATCGAGAGTTCCCAGAGTCGGAAAGTGAAAAACCGCACATAGCCACTTTGCCAATATTTTTTGACCCATTGAATGGTATTGGAGTTAAGATTAGCTCGTCATTAAAATATGGAATGAAGGGGAATGCGCAAGTTAAAGATTTGCAAAAGTACCTCATTCAGCGCGGTTACTTAGGTGGTGAACCAAGTGGCAATTTTCTCAACGATACAAAAAAGGCCGTACTACTTTTCCAGAGAGATTATTTACTGCCACAAACTGGCTATGTTGGTCCTGCCACAAGAGCCATCCTTGCTAGTGGAGACTAAATTGGAGACATAGATACTATGAAACAGCAAAAACATACTCACATGGTCTTAGTGGTGATTATTCTCATCGGTGCTTTTCTTGTTGTCCGAGGTGCAATTGTTGGACAAATTAAACACAATATCAAAGACGCAGACTACACTGAGGATTCTTTGCAGGCGCAAGCAGGCTGTACTCCGCCAAGTATTTCAAATATTGCAGTTACCAATTTGACCAGTACTGGCGCGACAATTTCTTGGACTACAAACCAAGCTTCAACGTCACAAGTAAAATTATCATCCGACAATTCTCTCAATTGGCTTGCAATTAGAAATACGCCCGTTGCATTGAGTGGAGTAACTTCCCACACATATCAATTACCTTTACTCAAACCATCTCGTACGTATTATTATCGTGTTAGGTCTTCAAATGGTTCATGTCAGAAAACTAGTAAAACTTATTCTTTCGCCACACTTGGTGGAGGAAGTAATGTAAATACTCCTACAGTTAGTAATGGGGGAGCAGATACTACTGCACCATCCGCACCAAGTGGGCTTTCAACTGTAGCACTCACTAGTACGTCGCTTATTCTTCGCTGGAATGCTTCAATTGATCCAAATGTTGGAGGGCAATCTTCAGGTGTAAAAAACTATGAAGTCTATGGCCCTGCGGGAATATGTAATGCCCCACACTACAATGGCTTGCCGAGCGCTGGTTTTTGCGGGTTTGTCGCCCACTCAGGTATTCCTGCATATTCAATAAATATCAATGGTCTTGTTCCAAATACAACGTACAATCAGGCTGTCGGAAGTAGGGCTGGATTTGTTGTAGTGGCATTTGATAATGCCGGCAACCATTCATCGTCACCAACATCACCACGTTTTTCAGTTACCACACCAAGTACTATTTCTGGCACTACACCGGATACGACTCAGCCTCCAGTTTTGCCTCCAACACCTACTCAGTCTCCATCACAATCCACACAATCTGCATCATGCGCAAATACAGGTACCTTACTTCAGCAACGCCAAATGTGGATTTGGAAAGAAGTCAGCTCAATAATAAATCCTAGCTCAAGCCAGTTTAGTGATTTGGTAAATTGGATTACTGCCAAGAAGGTAAATATGATCTACATTTACACTCCAGCATCATTTATCACCAGTAATACCACTAGCCTTCAAAATTTCATCGACACTATGTGGAATTCGTACTGTACACGTGTCCAGTTCTTGGACGGCGACATACCTTGGGCTACTCCTCCATATACTTCAGCAATCGCTTTTGCCAATGCTGCCAAGAATTTCAAAAATAGTGCTGTTGCGAGTGGCCATGTTGCTCCGTACGGTATAAATGTTGATGTTGAGCCTTACTCACAGTTGTCCTCAGATACTGGCAGAAGCAATTATCTCGGTATGTATACGGCGATGAGAAGCGCACTCAGTGGTACAGGGCTCAAGATTGTCGGCGTTATTCCTAGATGGTACGACACAAATACTTCAATCGATCCAAGTTCCAGTGTCCGAATGTCACTGATGAAAGCGGTAATTGATGCCACTGACGAAATAGCAGTTATGAATTATGTGACCAATGCGGCAAATTTTTCAGCAGATGTTTCAGTTGAATTGCAGTATTCTCAGCAAGTAGGCCACAAAATTATTATTGCTGCCGAGACGATAAATCTGTCACCTTGGGGTGGTTCAAATACAGTCACTAGTCATTGGGGGCTATCTTGTTCAGCGCTCAATGCCACCATAAATGGTTCATATTCTTCTATTGTCGCTTTTGCCCCTACCATGTTCGCTGGGTATGCTATTCACGACTACTATCAGCTAGATGGTTCAGGCTGGAAATACCTCTGCCCATAGTGTGGATTTGATACAATGCTACTATCAAATAAAGCCCTTAAAATAAGGGCTTTATCGCTGTTTTGAGGCAAATGTAGAAGCGCTTGACTTCATATTGCAAAGGTATATAATAGCCCTAACCAACGCATTTTCGCGTTTTTATTTTCGTTGAAATCTCAATAGTAGTGAAATATAATTTATGTTTTACGCAAGTCTTCTATAGGTTTTGTGACCATAGAAAAAAGGAGCAAAATTGACCTCTTAAATATGAGCTATTTAAGATATGTTGTTTTGTTCCGTTCAATTACAGTATGCGGACTTCGGTCCCCATACTTTATAGTAGAGTTTGATCCTAGCTCAGGATGAACGCTGGCGGCGTGGATAAGGCATGCAAGTCGAACGGACCTCTTTTTTCCGGAGAATGAGATTACATCAAGTTCAAAGGTCGTTAGAGGTTAGTGGCGAACGAGGTAGTAACACGTGGGTACGTCCCCTAAAGTCGTGAACAACTCCGCGAAAGCGGAGCTAATACACGATGGTCCCGTAAGGGTAAAGTTTTAACGCTTTAGGAACGGCCTGCGGAGTATCAGCTAGTTGGTAGTGTAATGGACTACCAAGGCTATGACGCTTAGGGGAGGTGAGAGCCTGACCCCCACCGATGGAACTGAGAAACGGTCCATACACCTACGGGTGGCCGCAGTCGAGAATTTTCCGCAATGGACGAAAGTCTGACGGAGCGACGTCGCGTGATTGATGAAGTCCTTCGGGACGTAAAGATCTTTTGTGAGGGAAAAAGTTTATTGATTGTACCTCACGAATAAGGGGTTGCTAAACTCGTGCCAGCAGCAGCGGTAATACGAGTGCCCCGAGCGTTATCCGGAATCATTGGGCGTAAAGGGTGTGTAGGTGGCAGTGTTAGTCAGTTGTTAAAACCTGGGGCTCAACCCCAGACTTGCGACTGAAACGGCACAGCTAGAGGATGGCAGGGATGTATGGAACTCATGGAGTAGGGGTGAAATCCGTTGATATCATGGGGAACACCAAAAGCGAAGGCAGTACATTGGGCCACTCCTGACACTGAAACACGAAAGCGTGGGTAGCGAATGGGATTAGATAATCCAGTCCCGCTAATAAAATATTGGACGAAGGTGTCTCTTTTCTATGGTGACATAGAATTGTAATCTAGCTATATCGGTGAAACTCCACACAATATGAAATTTTACTGGTTTCGTGTGGACAACCCCGAGGGAAGTTTCTAGCACTAATTTTTGGAAAAAAAGCTCACCGCGGGGTGAGCTTGAGGGAGCCATGAGAAAATCAGGAAAAATCAGGTTGATAGGTCAGTAAGTAGTAAAAAGGACTATTAGAACTACTGCCATGCCTGCGTAATATATACCATTCCAGAAATTTCTGGAACCGGTGTCAGTGTTGCCTTTCCTGCCACGTCCTTTAACGGACGCAAACAACACAACCAGAGCGAGGGGG
>JBDKLD010000003.1:0-15287 GCA_039795715.1 Candidatus Parcubacteria bacterium
ATAATGAAAGATTTACAACCTTATGGTGGTAAAACACCAGACTTAGCACTAATGCTATCTGTTGCAGAAAAATCGCTTAATTCACTCAGGGCGGGACAATACCATTTCAGTGGTCAGTTAAAAAAAGGTCAGATTGTTCTATATTCTGAATCGTTCCACGACCAAGGAGAGCATGAACCTTTAACTGATGTTGAATGGCAACTTCAGGCTGATCTGACTGGTAAAAATGTTTTCCACATTGAACTATTTAACCATGGCAAAGCGCACGACCGCGAAGCATGGGGAATGGAACCGATAAAGGTTCTATACATGCTACGTTCAGAAGAATCAGCAAAGATGTATTTTGAGCATGAAATAAAGAAGCATCGTCATTCAGGTGATGGGACTAAGAAAATGGTGAAAGACCTTTTCAGTTTTATGGGGTCATTATCAGGGGGTGACGAATAATATTTTAGAGTTGGATTTTCCAACTCTTTTTTTATTGTAATTTTTTATCCCCGTAGGTACTTCGAAATGAAGTATATATAATAAGAGTTTAAAATTTGTGACCTCACTGCGTGGCTTTCAGAACTGGTCAGGCAGAGAGATTATATCGCCGTTTCCATCGAGAGCCTAGGGTCGCTCATGATGCCAGCAGTATGTTAGAATATCGGTATGAATTCAAACCTTGCCCCTGAAATATTCCGTAAACGCCTTGTCATTGAAGGAAAATACACTGCAGACATACAGGACGAGCAGTTTGTCACGGATTTCCTCTCTGACCTCTCAAAAGAGCTTGAGATGACGATAATCGCAGGTCCTTTTATTTCAAGTGCCACAGGCAAAACAATCCCGCTCCACGACGGCTATGAAGGCTCTCTTGTTTGGGCTGAGTCGGGAGCAACTACGTATATTTGGACCCACTCAAAGTTTTGTACGGTAGATATATACTCTTGCAAAGACTTTGACACTGACAAAGCAATCGCTTTTATAAAAAACAGATACGGAATTACTGAATTTTCATATCATGAGTTACCCGACCCTCTTTCGATGTCAGAAGATAAGAGAATTGAACTTCGGGACACAGAAAATAAAGGCAGTGGAGTGTTTGCAACAGCACCAATACCGAAAGGTACAGTCATTTCCTATGTAGACGGACAGATTCACTATGCGAAGAAAGAATCTGAGGTCTATAGACACGCCTCAGACCATGCTGTCCCTTTCCACCGATATTTCTACAGAAATGGTTTTAACACAGCTGCCGTGCGGCTTAACCACTCTTGTGAGCCAAACTGTTATGTCAAAGACCTGTTCTTTGTGACAACTATGCGAGATATTGAGCCTGGCGAAGAGCTTACGTATTGCTACGGGCTGTTTTGCAATTCTGACTGGCAAAACCCTGAAGGTGTCTGCCGTTGCGGCTCAAAAGATTGTCTGGGAAAAATTCTGCCATGGAGAGAGCTGCCACAAGATTTCAAGACCAAATACTTTGACTATACTGCCGACTGGATTTTGTTTGAAGAGATGAAAAGCAAAGGAATACTCGAACAATTCAAGAAAACTATTTGAAGCCTTTAGCGTGAAGCTTTTGCCTCAATCTTCATAACACTCTCTGCCGACTTATCAAAATGGTATTGAGGCAGAAAGTCGAACTCATCGAACGATATTGGGTTGACTGCCAAGGGATTGTGAACGACTATAACGTCTTCTGGGTCTGGATTTAGCAAGCAATTGAGCACATCGGACCTTGTATATATGATGGCACTGATGCCAATGTTCTCGTCTTTTTCAAAGAAAGTCATATCTACTTCTTCACCGTTTTCTTTCTTAATAGACGCTCTTCTAGTCCAAAATGCAGTTGGGCTTGCAACACGTTGACCATTTTCTCTCATTCTCAATGCCTGATGACCAATACCAAAGACCGCCATCAGGATTCGGGGCAAGTGTTCAGAATGACCAGCACCAGCCGTATTGATGGCAATAACATAGGGTTCTTTTTCCGACACTCTTCCGTCTGCGAGCCTTGCTTTGTACTGGCTGCACTTGTCTCTTAAGGCTTGTGCGATTCTCAATAAAATCTTCTCTTCGGGAACGTCAAATAAAACGATATTATCGAGCGTAGACATACGCATTGGCGGCACAGAATCAGGTCTTGAGTATTCGCCAGGTGTTATTGCGGTACACTCGACATGCACAAAACCTTTCTTGGTTACTACCTGTATATCTGCATGGTTATCATTGCGGTCGCTGTTGAGGGTCTTTCCGTTTGTAATCAACACAGCACCTAAATACATTTCCCATGTGCGTTGGTGGAAACTGGTGGTTATTTCTTTGAGGAAATTACTATCCTCGTACGGTTCATAAAGTTTGTAGCATTCCTCAAAAAGGGCTCTTCTTTCGGCAGTAACAGATGTGGTTATGTAATAAGGGTCAAGTTGAGGATTATCAGCATGAAGTTTTGCCAACTCTTCGTCGGTTGGAGAGTCAGGAAATTCAATTGAAAATAATGATACCGTCATTGATTAGAAGACCGTTTCTTGGACCCTTTTATTTCTGTTCCTGGCGGAATGAGTTCCTCAATAATTTGGTCTATCGTCACTTTCTTTGGTCGGACCCACAGCGTTTGGATAAGCCAGCCGACACAAATGAGTGCGGCAATAAAAAAGACTGCTTGCCATGTTGCCTTCGGGAAAATCCAGTCTTTGAATTCGGCAGTTGGGAAAATGATGAGGATTGCAATGAGAATACCGAACGGTGTTTGCCAAGCACGGCGGTCTTCAAGATTTTTCATATTGTTCATAAGGCAAATCCTAATAGTGTTCTCTGGTAATGTAACCACTCTTTGGTTCATGTTTGAATGAGCTGACACACCCTTCATTACAAGAGTATTCACATCAAAGCCAGTCGCAATCGTAGCGGATTTTTCTTGATTTTTAGCTTTGGGCTTGCTCATTTTGTGCCGTATTTTGTGGAGGCATGAGACCTAATGCTCCTAAAGCGTGGAAGCTGACAAGCCCGCACCTAGTACAAACAACCCCTACAGAAGGAACCATAGGACCTCCTATAACCATATTATTGGTCATTTCTGGCTGAAAGGGGTGGTTGAAATAGCCCTCAATCAAGGAAAAATTAGGGTTTCCACATCTGCTACAAGGGAGACGTGCACCCCTCTCCTGGAGTATTGCGATTATTCTGTCTCTCTCTTCAGCGGTCATCATGTATTGGATTATAGTTTAAATTGGACGTAATGGAAACTCGACTCTACGAAGCATTATTTGAGCCCTTTATCATGCAGACAGAAAGTATATTCGTCTTTGGTCGCAGGATTCCAAACCACTTTTTCAGGCTGTGCGGGTGTCGGCGGCTTCATACTAACGCTATGTTCGCTACAGTCGAAACTGAAAATCCTATCAATTGATGTTGACCCATGAGGTATTGCCTTACATTGCTGATAGTTTTTCAAGCTCTGAGCGTCAGCTTGCTCTTGAGTTATACCAGGTTCAGCAGGGACAGCTGCAAGTGTCATCTTAGTCCACGAACAGGCGTGCACGATTCTCGAAGGACGTACCTGGAACCAGTAAAAAGCAACTCCTAGAACAAGAAGTGACGAGACAATAATAAAAATAGTTTTTTTATTCGATATTGTCTTCATGTTTAGCATTATAGCTTTGTTTGCCGAAAACAATATACCCAAACACTTTTGGTATACCGACAATCACTATTGCTCCAACAATCATTACTGTCACCCACTGTTTGAGAAACTCTCCCCAGGTCTTATCCTTCACTTCATTATTCATGACAAACCTGTAGCTTGCCTGAGCATCGTTCGGGATTGGACTATCTGCCATTGTCGCCCATTCGCCAGGCGTACTTGGAGCTTTTCCAGCAAGACATATCTTTAAAAACATTTCATCTGGGGACATATTGTACAGACTAGAAACGAGCCTAGAGAGGTCCACAGCAAAGACGGGTTCCAAAGTATATACCTGGTCTTTTCCTTTTTCTTCATCAAAAACTACATTAGAAGCAGTGAAGTTGCCGCCAGAAAATGAACTGCCTTTCGTACATTCGTAACCATATCTGCTTGCATAAAAGTCAGTGCGTGGAAACTGTCCGTAGCGGTTATCTTTTGTGATTTCAAAAGTAATGTAGCCTGCAACTATCACCAGCAAAATGAAAAGTATTTTGACCATTCGATACCACCAGTACTGCTCTGCGTTCTGACGAGATATTTTTTTCATATTTCCTTTTATTGCCAATAAAGGAAGCAAAAAGCCCACCACGAAGGCGGAAGCTTACGCTCCCCATGCACGTTTCCATGCATGACCAGTGACGGCAGACCCTTCGAGATGGGTTCTTTGCACGTCACTGGTTTTCTTCACCATGCCTCCATTACTGAAGGTTTAGGCTACTTATTCGTATTCGGTTGTAGGCTCAATCTAACACGGAACGTGTCAATGGTAAAATGGTTATATGAGCACAGGTAGACCGTCCGTAATGACCGACATCGCACTCCAAAAACTTGAGGAGGTCTTTGCTCTTGGCGGAAGCGACAAAGAAGCCTGCTTTTATGCCGACATTTCACCGTCTACCCTCTATAACTATCAACAGGAGAACCCTGACTTTTTGGAGCGAAAAGGGCTTTTAAAGGAGAGCCCTGTGCTGAAAGCACGCCGAATCATCATTGAGGGAATGGAAAAGGACCCTCGATTGGCTTTGAAGTACCTGGAGCGTATCAACAAAGAAGAGTTTGGTGCTGGTCCTGATACACGCCCAGTAATCCTCATTTCAGAGGTAGTAGCCCGAAAAAACCTTTTAATATAGGCTCCTGAGCCTCTCAAAACGTCTGTTATAATTAAAGAAAGGTTACATTGGCAAATCGAAAAAACGGCAAACACGGTCATATTCGGACCGTATTGTCTTTATTTTTCGATAAGGCGATGTATCCATAATGAATGAGCCTATTTTTATATCGGCACGGCGAATGGATACCGCCTGCTGATGTAAAAGTAGGTTTTTTTTGTTTCTCAAATACGTGATTCGCACTCCAGCTGTCAGGACAATCTGGGTTATCAACTTGGTCTGGTAAACCCAAGGGTCCATAGGGCTCTCTTGCGAAAACAGGGAAAAGCAGTTGTCAACTCTGCCCCTGTCGAATGAAGAGCGTCTTATTTTCCTCAGTTTGACAGGAAGACTAGGAGGCTAGTGCTTTGTGTCAGATAAGAATCTCTGTCACATGGTGAGCAATATCTTGGTATCAGAAGGTAAAAGTTGGGCTATGCCCGAAATCTAAAAAGCAAAATGAACGAGCTGCACAAAAAGTCAAAACGAAGTAATACACTCCTCCACACAGAAGGAGAGTTTGACCTTTTGCCTGTCGCAACCGAACCTACTCATTGCCGCCAAGAAGTAACAGGTGTAATCTTCACAAGAGACAATCTGGAAGCTCTCGCAGAGCTCGGTGACATACTGAGACCGATTAAAGAACGAATGCTCGCAGAAGGGTTTGAAATAATTCACGGACAAGTTCAAAAAAAGTATGCGTAAAACAAAAATCAAAACTGAAGACGATGTACTTGTCGATATTTTGAGCGGTAAATACCGTGACTTCTACTTGCCATATACTCGCAAAAGTACGGACGATGCCGATAACCAGAAAAACTCTATTGAGTATCAAAAGGCAGAAGGTATGCGATTTGCTCTTCAAGAAAGACTGCCTGTTGCTCCGATAACCCTTAAAGGCTTCTGCTCTGATGGAATCATCTCTGAAAAGCATTCAGGGTTCAAAGAAGACGACAGCATCGCCATTACGGACGATGGCTTGGTGCAATATCGTATTGACCGACCAAAGTTCCAAAAAATGCTTCAATTCGTGAGTCAGGGCTATTTTAAGGGCGTAATAGCTCTATGCTGGGATAGGCTGAGCAGAAATCAAGGTGACGACACGCTCATCAGAAAGCTCATGCGTAAAGGAGTTGATTTTCGATTCGTGTACGCTAAATATGACAAGTCAAGTTTTGGAGACCTCCACATGGACATTGATGGCATGTTCTCTCAGCACCATTCAAGAGTTACAAGCGAGAAAGTCACACTCACCATAAAAAACTCAAGAGAGAAAGGCTGGTGCACACATAGAGCTCCAATTGGCTATCTCAATGAAGGCAGTATGGAACACAAGCCACTTGACCCTGTACGTGCTCCTATTATTAGGCAGATGTTTGAATACTACGCTACAGGAGACTGGAGCCTGTCTGACCTCGCCCGCTACGCTAAAGAGCAGGGTCTCGTCACTGTCCCGATGAGACGACGCAGAAGCAAGGAGGAAATACTCGAAGAGGAAGACGAGTCAGAGGTAATAGAAAAAACCTCACGACCTCTTACAGAAAATCACGTCAGTAGAATGCTAACCAATCTTTTCTATACTGGCAGGGCTCTTGACTCTAGTGGTAACTACATTCCCAGCACCAGCCATGTCGGCATCGTTGACGATGCATTGTTCAATCGAATCAAAGCTGTGCTCAAAAAGAAACAAGTGAGTACCCACTACACAGAAAAGCTCGACCTTCCGCTCAGAGGAATCGTACGTTGTGCACACTGTGACCGTGTATACACGCCCTACATGAAGAAAGGGATTCAGTATTACAACTCTCGTTGTGTAAATGGTTGTGAAAATACACTCAAGAATTTCAATTTCACTTTTATTGGCAATAAATTTGGAGAACTCATCAAGGGACTAGCATTTACCGACGATGAATTAGCTCAGATGGACGCTCGTACGAGCACGGATATTGCCTTGCTTGAAGAGAAACGCCAAAAGAGCCTCGACCAAGTAGAAAGGAAAAAGAAAAAGATACGAGAGGACCTGGCGTACATACGCTCGAATAAGCTCTCTCTTTTGAAAACAGGAGTCTACACGCCTGAGGCTTTGGTGATTGAAGAAACAAAATTGAGCGAGGAACTCTTCGGTTTGCAATCAGAAGAGCAAGCTTCCGACATTGCCATGCATGAAACAATGAAGGAAGTACAAAAACTTTCAGAACTGGTAAAAAACGTTGCACCGTATTACGAATTCGCTAAACCGCACGAAAAAGAGAAGATAGTACGTGTTATCTTTTCAGAACTGTATATTTCACAAAATACGTTGTCGTTTAAGTGCACTAAGGGATTTGAATGTTTTGAAAATCGTCTTAATGCTGTTTGTGAGCCAATACTTCCTAGGGTGGAACACTATTGAAACCGAGATTATAAAGTGGAAATCGGTCTTCACTATGTATCCAAATAGGATCGTGGCACTTAGCGGTTACTGATAATATGCATAGTTTACAACAATTTTATTCAAAAGTCACAAAGACCAAGAGTGTAATTAACTTACTTATAGGTAATAGAGTTAGTATTAGTAGTGAGTGCAATTGATACGATGAAACTGAGATGGAGGGATAAAACAAAGTTAATAATATGATAAACCTAGCAATCAATCAAAATACAAAAATACCCTCAGTGGCCAAGGTACTACAGGGTTACTTTGGACTGGGAGAGTTCGGAGTAAAACTGGCGGATAGTGAGACAGTATTCCGAGAGAGCGATGTCAAAGCCATTGCACAAATACCCGACAACGCATTTGAAACATACCAACCAAGACCCCTAAATAACGGCAAAATAACGGATAAAGACCCAATCAGCGGTAAGTTCATACTAGGAAATAATCTAGGCACAGGCAGACCAAAGGGAGCAAAGAATAAGAAAAACTCTACTGTCACAGAACTTATAAAAGAGGTTGCTCAAGAAAAGCATTACGAGATAAAAGGGAGTAGTAAAAGAGTGTCAGGAATCAAACTCATAGCAGAGGCAATTGTAGATGGGGCGGTAAAAGGCAACAAAGCAATGATAGACATATTCCTAGATAGAACAGAGGGCAAGGTAAAACAGTCCATCCAAATGAGCGGAACATTACCTCACGGAGTAATGAGTGATGAGGAGAGGAAAAGGTTGACTGCACTATTTTCAAATTAAATGATAGAAAAAAATATCAATAAATGCTATAATTGGCATATGAAAATTCCTACAAAAAAACTTAAAAATGGTTTTGAAATGCCAGTGTATGGACTTGGAACTTGGCAGATGGGAGGAAGAAAGGATCACGATCCAGCCAATGATGATATGGCTGATATTGAGGCAATAAAAACATCAATTAACAATGGCGTTTTACATATTGATACAGCAGAGTCCTATGCTGATGGTTATACTGAAAGATTGGTTGCAAAGGCAATTAAAGATTTTGATAGATCGGCAATCTTTTTAGTATCAAAAGTCCATGCAGATAATCAAACCTTTGAAGGAATTATACAAGCATGTAAATCTAGTCTTACTAGATTGGAAGTAGACTATTTGGATTTGTATTTATTGCACAGACACAATGCAAATATTCCCCTTCACGAGACAATGAGAGGACTGGATAAATTAATAACGGATGGTGTTGTCAAAAACATTGGTGTTTGCAACTTTACCAAGGAAGCACTTGAAGAAGCACAAAGTTATACAAAAAATAAAATCGTCTGTAATCAGGTTCACTACAATTTTATTTTTCGAGAACCAGAAAGGACAGGATTGCTGAAATATTGCCAAGAAAACGATGTATTTTTGAGCGCGTGGAGACCAATACAGAAAGGTGCCATTTTGGAAGACACACCTGAAATCTTAAAAGAAATGTGCGAAAAATATAACAAAACACCCGCACAGATTGCAATAAATTGGCTCATATCTCAAGAGAATGTCATTACCTTGTCGAAGACGAGGAATGTTTCCCATCTCCAAGAAAATCTTGGTGCCATTGGTTGGACTATGAGCGATGAAGATATCGATAAAATCAGAGAAAAATATCCTGTTCAAATAGATATTTCTGATGCTGTTCCACTTGGATGATATGAAAAAAGAAATTCTTAATTACATAAAATCACAAAGAGTTGGAGTACTGGCTGTTGAAATGCTTGATGGTTCACCCCATGGTGCATGTGTGCATTTTGCTCATGCAGAAAGTCCGCTTATTTTCTATTTTGAAACCTATAGAGAATATCGAAAAACAGAAAGTTTGACTGGTAGAGAAAAGAGCAGAGCAACCTTTGTTATAGGTAGTGATGAATCAAACATGAAAACACTACAACTTGATGGACATGTGCGACTACTTCGAGATGATGAAAGGCAATTTTTTAATGAAGTATATTTGGGCAAATTTCCAGAAAAGAAAGCAAAATCACAAGACCCAAAGTTTGTATTTTTTGTATTCGAGCCGACATGGTGGAGATTTACAGATTGGAATACTCCAAACGGAAAACAAATAACACTTTAAACAGAAAAATAACATGGAAATAGCATATATAAAAAATATAATAGGCATTATCGCAATAGTCCTTACCTTCGTAGGATACACGCCGTACTTCATAGATCTGTGGAAAGGTAAAACAAAACCTCATATTTTCTCATGGTTTATATGGGGAATAGTCACATCCATAATCTTTGCACTTCAGAAAAGCGATGGTGCAGGTATTGGTTCATATGTCACATTAGCAGTTGCGCTCATATCTGCTGTGATATTTTTTATTGGCTTGAAAAAAGGAAACCGAAACATTAAAAAAATAGATGTGGTATTTTTGGTATTGGCTTTAATCGCTATCCCACTCTGGCTACTTGCACATCAGCCAGTCTTATCAATCATTTTATTATCGAGTATTGATATGCTTGGCTTTGCACCAACAATAAGAAAATCATGGGAAAATCCATATTCTGAAACCTTGTCGCTATATACGATCACCACATTCAGGCATGGTCTGAGTTTATTCGCTCTTCAAAACTACAGCATCGTTACGGTACTTTTTCCTGCAACTTGGGTAATTGCGAATGCAATGTTCGCGACCATGCTTCTTATTCGAAGAAAGCAATTAGTACCCAAATAAAAATACACTCACATCCGAAAGTTTTCCTATTAACTATGTTGCTAGTGGAGTAAACAAGGAAGAATATAAGGGTAAAGGAACAAAGGGAGCATTAAATGTAATTCAACGCCCTGTGGGCATTTTTGAAGGTTGTACGGGGTTTATTTATGCACATCGAGTGAATGGCAACACTTAAAGTTCAGATAAGATGGGCCCGATCACTTTGGTAGAAGTGAATTATCCACTAGCATTAAATTATCCCTTGGGGTATAATTTAAGCATGAGTGTAAAAGACGAAGACTGCAACCTAATAGATTACAGAGAATCTGTCATCGACAGAATGGTGAATTTTTCTAATGATAAAAGTTATGATGGTCTAAGAAGTATATTCAGGGAAAGAAAATACTTTGTTGCCTCACTAGGAGAGATTGGTTACAAGTCAGTAAACACATGGGAAGAGGCAGGTATTCTGTTGGAGAATACAGAGAAAAGAGAGGGTGGAAAATGGAGGAAGTTCGATCTTATGGAATTGTGTTGGTTTAGGATTATTCACGAACTTAGAGGTGTTGGAATTGGTTTGGAAAAATTGAAAAAGATTAAAACTTCTCTATTCTACAGTTTTGGGCATAGTGATGGTAAGTCACTCGAAAGTAAAAATCTGATAGAGTTTTTTATCGCAGAAGTTCTTGATAAGAAAGATGTTATTTTGGTAGTATCCCCTGATGGGAGATCAACAATGATTCTTGAGGAAGACTATATTTCAAGTCAACTAAAATTCTTGCTTCCTACCACTTTAATTACATTAAGTTTGAATAGGTTACTAGGTAATTTATTTAATACTCCCGATTTGTATTCCAAAAACACTTTGTATTTCCCTTTCAAAGAAAACAGCAAAGAGTACGATTTATTAACAAGGGTGTTAAGTGACAAAGAGATAAAAGAAATTAAATTGAAAATAAAAGACAACAAGATTAGGAAAATTGACTATGTGTCTTCTATAGAAAATCCAGAAAATATATTTGAATCATTGCGTAAAATGCTCAAAGAAAATCCTGATCAAGATTTTCAAATAAAACAAAATAAGGGAAAGGTTTCGTATTTGGAGCGAGTCGAGAAATCTTGATTCGCTCAAAGTTGCCCAAGAACTGGGAACTTTTATATCGACCGAAATATTTGCCTAAGAACTAGGAAATACTTCATTAATTTGAAAAAAGTTAATGAAAAAAGAAGAGTTCGTTGCACTACTTGGTATAGAGGTACAAAGTATGACGCAACAAGAAATAGACGAATACTATAACTTGTCTATAAACTTATTTAATACACTATTCAATAAGTTTAAGAAAGAAAAAATAGATAGGTTATATAAGGTTAAAATAGTATAATAGAAATCATGAGCGAAGCAGTATATGTAATAGGATATGCCAGAGTATCAACACCAAGACAGGCACAGACTGGTGAAAGTTTGGAAGTTCAGGAGACTGCCATAAAAAGATATTGTGATAAGCAAGGGTGGATACTTTTCCCAAACAACAAAGTCTTCAAAGAGCCGTTTACTGGTACGAACACAAATAGACCTGCATACAATGAAATATTAGAGATGTTAAAGGCAAATAGAAAAGCAATTAACATCAAACACTTCTTATTCTGGGACTTCGGGAGATTGACTCGTGCAGGTACATTGGATTATGACAAAATATGGGAAGATGTAAAAAATTACAATGTAACCCTAAGAGATACTACTGGAGTTATACAAGATGAAAGAGATGCTTTCGAGGAATTCGGATTTAACTTCTCTTATAAGTGGGCAACAGCGAGACCAAGCGAAGACACTGAAAGGGAGAAGATTGAAGACGCAAGAAAAGAAAGAATTACAATCCTCCAAAGACTCATCGCACCAGAAATTAGATTAACTCAAGCGGGATACCATATTGGCAGACCAGATTATGGATTTTGCAACAAGAAAATATTTGTAGATGGAAAGAAAAAATGTATCCAAACTAGGTTAGACCCTGAAGCAACTTACATAGAAAGAATTTACAAACTTAGAAGTGAGGGTCTCTTGTCTGATCAACAAATCTGCGATGATGTAAATGCGATGGGTTACAAAAGCCAGATAATGATTAAGTGGAATAAAGACAAAACAAAGCAAATAGGAACCCTTGGTGGAAATAAACTTGATGTGAAGCAGTTACAGAAGATTATCAAGAGATTCTCATATTGCGGGGTTATATGTGAGAAATGGACTAAATATCAACCCATAAAAGCAAAATACGATGGTTTGGTTAGTATTGATGAATGGAATAAGGCAAACAGAGGCAAGGTACAACTAGATGTAAATAGTGACAACACAATAACTCTACTTAAGGATGTAAACATACATAGTAAGAAGAGAAAAAAATACAACTCAGATTTCCCATTCAAAGGAATTCTAATGTGCGAGACTTGCGGAAAAATAATGAAAGCCAGTGCTTCTACTGGTAAAAGTGGTGGCAAATTTGGTGCATATCATTGCGAGAGAGGTCATGCAAGAAATGCCTTCTCTCAAAAAGATGTGGAAGAAAAATACACAAAATTCTTGAATAGTATAAATTTTACAGAAAAGTTCATGGCTATATTCGAAAAGACTGTGTACACACAATTCAGAAACAGAGAGGGAGAACTTGCAGAATATACAATAAAAGCCAACATAAATGTTGCTGACTTAGAGAGTGAAAAGTTGGCACTCATCAAATCATTCCCAAGTGCTACACTAGATGTGGTAAAGAAGAGTATAGAGGAGCAGATAAGCACACTCCAGAGACAGATAGACCAAGCAAAGGTTCATAGAAGCGAAATGGAAGTAAATGAGATGGATGTTGTCGGCTTTATAGGGTGGTGTAAAGGAATAATGGAACACCCAGCAAAAATCCTTACTGATATAAGGTCAGAACAAGAACTAGTCCAGACTGCTAGTCTGTTTTTTGAAGAATTCCCAACCTACACTCAAATAGTTAGTGGAACACCAAAATTAACTAGAGTATTCAAGGTTTCTGAGGAATATAAGGTCAATAAAGACCTGTTGGTGACCCCACGGAGAATCGAACTCCGATTAGCGGATTGAAAACCCGCTGTCCTAACCGTTAGACGATGGGGCCTATTATTAGCGAATTTTAAACCCGCTGTCCTCTGTCATCTAATTTGGTTAGACGATGGGACCAAATAGTGTCGATATAATAGCACTTTTTCTGGATTTTACAAGCATCTGTGGTAGTATTGGAAAGTTTCAATGGAGGAGTGCGTGAGTGGTTGAAACGAGCGGTTTCGAAAACCGCCATGGGATAAAACCCATCGGGAGTTCGAATCTCCCCTCCTCCGCCAACAATAATTTACATATTTGATTTACTATAAAAATAAAATCCCCCAAACATTTACTGCTTGGGGGAAATTTTTTAGTTCTTTTTGTCTATTAGAAATATCTTCATTTTTGATAGCTCATTCCAATTTGGTACACTATCGTCCTCGATTGGTAAAATTTGCCTTGATCTAAGATTATACTCATTATTTCCAGGAATAAACTGTAGGAAATAATCTGGCTCAGGATCATATTGAGGCTCTACAGCTTTTCTGTTATCCACAATGAGTGCTCTATGGAAAAAGTTGTCGACAATTGTTTCAAAATCTTTGGTATGTCTTTCAACCAGCCAATAGAGTGGCTCAGTATCTGCAGCAATAATTACCACGAGATCTCCTTCTAGTTGAGAAAGTCTTTCAAAAAAAGTAAACACCGACGACAACCTATTCGGAGTACTCTGGCCTGACCAATATTGACCAAGGAATGCATCATCAAAAATGAATACGCACAATTCCCCGTCTTCGTACTTTAGTCGCAATAAGTCTTCTGTAATTTTATCAACGACTATTGCGTACTTTTCTGACTTTTCCCATGTTAGCGAGTACCAAGGTGAGGATGGATATTTGCTAACTAACTCATAAAGATATATCGTTACTTCTCTCATAGTATTCAGTTTTTAGTTTGTGCCATTCTATGCCACTTTTTCTATAGTGGCAATATTGACAAAAATCGCAGAAATTTAGCGCGAGAATTTACGTGGTCCGCCAGAGAATCTTGAACTGCCACTACTACCGCCACTGCCTCCGCGCTGTGGGCGAAAACTACGACGATCACCGCTTGGTCTGCCGCCAGATTTTTCACCTGCTCGTTCACCTTGTGGACTAGGCGATGGTACTGCGCCTGGTTTTGAAAAAGATCGAGAAAATCCTGGCTTACTAAATCCTGGTTTAGAAAATGGTCGAGATGAAGAACTTGGCTTTGTATACCCGCTTGATTTTGAGAATGACCGCTGTGGTCGCTGAGCTCCACCGGTGCGTGGACGGCTTCCTTCATAGCTAGATGAAGGAACAGCAGAAACTCCTGGGAGATCAACTGGTAATGGAGACATTTTAATAGGCTTTCTGATGAGGCGTTCGATATCACGAATGTCTTTACGTTCATCTGGTGTCGCAAAAGAAATAGCATGTCCAGCAGCGCCAGCACGCGCTGTGCGTCCAATACGGTGAACATAGTCTTCAGACTGGCTTGGTAGGTCAAAGTTGACGACGAGTTCGACTCCTTTGACATCAATACCACGTGCGACAATATCAGTTGCGACGAGCACACGGTATTTTCCGGTTTTGAAGCCTTCGAGTGCTGATTTGCGCTGACTAAGCGAACGATTGGAATGGATTTCTGCAGCAGTGTGGCCCATGTGCATTATTTTATAGGCGACTTTTGTCGCGCCATGTTTGGTGCGAGTAAAAACAAGTGTTGAACCGCGATGATCAGTGAGTACTTTTTCGAGTAAGCGAAGTTTATCGTCACGGCGAACAATGAAAATTTCTTGAGTGACATTTGCGGCAGTAGTTCCCTGTGGTGCAATTTCTATTTGAAGTGGAACCTTCATTGCTTTGGTCGCAATAGCCATAATTTCAGCCGAAAGAGTCGCAGAGAAAAGTAGTGTTTGGCGTTCGGTCGGAATAGTAGCAAGAATTTTTTTAATTGATGGTAAAAATCCCATATCGAGCATGCGGTCAGCTTCATCGAGTACGAGAAATTTTATGTTTGCAAGACTAACGTGCTTCTGCTCCATGTGGTCCATGAGACGTCCCGGAGTAGCTATGATGATGCGTGGGAAGCGTTTGAGCCCCATTGTCTGCGGACGCATAGGCGCGCCACCGATAAGCACCAGTGGGCGTAGACCGAGTGGTCCGCCAACTTTGACAAATGTCTCTTCTGCCTGAAGTGCAAGTTCACGTGTTGGTACGAGAATGAGCGATGCACTCTGCTGTGGGCCTCGTGCGGTGTCTGAGAGTAACCCTTGGATGACAGGTATGCCAAAAGCCAAG
>JBDKLD010000004.1:0-10106 GCA_039795715.1 Candidatus Parcubacteria bacterium
AGATGAGACTATTAAAGTCGTTGAAGACGCTCTCAACAACCGTCCCAGAAAACGACTTGGCTGGAAAACACCATTAGAAGTATTTAATGAAAGTGTTGCATTAACAGGTTGAATGTACCTATCGCTTATTTGACATAAATGTTTTGATATGCTAAAAATGGGTAAAATTGTATCACTAAATAAAATTAAAAATGGAAATTATATCAATCGCCCATCATTCGATTAAGATCTACACACCCGATCTCCTTAAAGTACTGAAAATGGGGCTTTCAATCGATCAGGCAGTCGAAGTTCAAATTCACAATCAAGATGAAATTGAAGTATGGATCAATCAAAATAAGGATCCTGAATATGACTTACATTCATTCTTCTTATACGAAGACTCGAGTGTAACGTACTTGAGAAACTGGTCAGTCAAGAGACCGTATGGGTTTTCAAAAAACACTCAATCAGAAAAAATAACAGCCGAGGCTGTATCAACAATGATAATTAAGGCTATTTCCGAAAAAATAAATTTGCCTGAATGTGAAGTTGCTGATCAAAGGTTGAGCATGAAAGGCTTAAACAATAGCCCCGAGGAACCAGTTCTCATTTTCCGAGTTCAAGAAAAGAAAGCAACGCCAAGAAAAATTGATTTGTAAAACAATACCGTTCTCACCCCAGTGGTGGGAACTTTTTTATTGTGGTTGACTTTTATAGACACATCTGTTATACTCTCTCCACAATAGAGCTATGGGACTAGTCGAACATACATGCGTTTATTGTATTTATTAGATTCACAAATTCAAATCAATGAACGGTGTAATCAAAAAACTCACTGACAAAGGTTTCGGATTCATCGCTGTCGAAGGACAGCAGAAAGATCTTTTCTTTCACATGAACTCCCTCTCTGGCGTATCATTTGACGAGCTTCGCGAAGGCGATCCAGTTTCTTTCGAAACTGAAGACGGTCCAAAAGGCCCAAGCGCAGTCAATGTAAAGCGCGCATAATCGCACGCTTTCAGTCTCAAAAAACTCCAACTTCGGTTGGGGTTTTTTGTTTGGCCACATCTCAGAAAACAGGCCTTAAACATAAGGTTTTTCTATCTATTGACTTTTATCTCATAAACTGATATAATATACAAAACGTTTTAAAACCCTATACGACATGCATATCAATGACAGTAACCTCCGCAGGTTGGCTATCCATGACTTAACTCAAAAGGCCAAAAGTAACTTCCGTTTCCTGATTAGCATCAAGATAAACGAGAAGATCGCTCAACAATTCAGAGATCTTGGAGTACCGAAGTTTTTCCAGACAGCTTTTGTCCAGGAAACAATTGTCAAAAAACATGAATTCCAGGCTGAAGAAGTAAAGCGAAACCCTCATCAATACAACCGACATGATGTAACCGGCCAAAAACAAGCTGATTCCGGAGTGCTCATTTCAGACATTACCCAAGGTAAGTTTGGAGGGACAAATGATCTTATGCAATCACTGCGTAAGTTTGGCTTCCCTCTCACTTCCGTTTACATTAAAAAGAAGGATGGTGATGATAAATCATTCCTCTGTCTGGCATTTGAAAATGTAAAAGACATGTCAAAGGAAATGAAGCTCAAGCCTGAGGTGCAGAAACTCATCAAAGAAACTGGTGCACGATTTTACGAATACATGTATTGCTACATGAATCCCGATAATTCTTGCACAGTAAATCTTTCGAAAGCGTTTCAGCATTCCTCAAACGACAACGAGTACAAGCTTCTTGAGATATCTCTCAATGAAAACAAGGAACTCGCTGTTGAGCTTTGTCAGCAATCATTGGTTCCGGTTGAAAAGTAAAAAGTAACAGGCAATAGCCGTGAAGGGCATCTTAATAGATGCCCTTTAATTTTTCCATTTTTATAGCTTATTCTTTACTTCATCGGGGATCTGCCTGCCATCAAGGCGAGAGAGCACATCGACAAACTCCGCAGGGTTACTATTAATCGAAGTGTACGGCTTGATCGCAAACAAGTGCTGAAGGAGAATAGTTGCATACACGCCTTTTGGTAATTCGAACTGTAGAGAAATACCATCCGGTGCGACATGTGAATGAAGGAATATGGGTTTGATATTCCTGGTAATTGTGTTTTCCTTTGCCAAGTAGATGAACGGCAAACCGAGAAGTTCTTTACGATAATTGTCTGTGCCGTCGACAGTGAGAAAGTAATCGTAAAGCTCACGTGCTTTTTCATCTCTTGTAATGAGTAGCGGTAGAGTTGTTTCACTTGTCTCATTTGAAGCTGAGAGGACTTTATTTGCCAGAAAACTGGCGTAAGCATAAACCCAAATGCGCATCTGGTCTTTTTCCGTGCAAAGGATATCTTTGTACGGCATTGCATCAATCCTTGCTCCTCTCTTTTTGGCTTCGCGAATAAAGTGTCTTTCAATACGAAAAGCATGTGGCATAATAGCTGATATGTCGAGCATGGCATCCCAATCTCCATATAGTTGCTTCAACTTCCTCCGTATTTTGGTTATCAAACGATACTCGTAAACTGACTCTTCAAAAAGGTACATTTCAAAAAGCTTTTTGTAATTCCCCTGTAGTATGGTTTTGCCGAAAACATGTGAGAGAAAACGTGGCGCACCAAAACGCTGAGTGCCGTAAAAATTGGGAATGCCTTTTTCACTAATGATAGCTATTTTTTCATCGAGTATTCCCTGTGTCACTCCAGAAAAATCACCACGCACAAAAATCGAAAACCTATTGCCGTTGAGGCTGCCAATACTCAAACCCCCGGGCAATTCCCTAATGTCGGTGATGATAACGTTCGGATCAGAAAAATGTTTGAGGGTTTCAAAAGGTATTTCTTTGGTACAGGCTGCTTGTCCAGTAATTGCCGCTGCGTCTTTTATGCCGGCATAACTTATTTTTTCCTTCTGACAATGCGCAAATTCGGTAATTCGGTTTATAGCTTCTAGTGTGGAAACTTTTGTCTTTACAATTTTAAAGAACAGGGACTTGGTCATATCTCGCTGAATGAGATCAGGTGTAGTTGTAATATCAGTGACAGACATTGTTTGTCCTTCCATTGTTATTTCTTCAACAATAAAATCGCAAGGAAGAGCTTTTATTGCACCAACAAATTTATCTTCCGTTGGAATAGAAATGCCGAACTGAGTAAACATATCTTCGTCCAGCCACTTTTCTGGCTCGAGCAGTTCTGGTTCTTCGATTTTGATCTGAGCTACATGTTCTTGCTCAATCAGCCAGTCATTTGTGGAATTATTTTCCATACGTCTTATTGTACATTAGTTTGTAGTAGATTTACTGTTTGTGGCACTTATTATTTGTTCTCGTATAAGTGAAAACAGCACCGCCGGTACACCCAAGACTTTTTCACATTCTTCTGTGAGACTGCGTACGTATGTGCCAGACGAAACATTGAGAGTGAGGGTAATGAGTGGAATTTTTTCTGGCAGATTTTGGTCCGCATTTTGCCAGGCGGTGAGGATTTCTGTTTGTCGAAAATCGCCCTTAACCAAGTTACAGATATTTTCAACTCTTTTTATGAGCTCATTGCGCTTTATTGTTTCTGCGCGAACAAGGTCGCAAGAAAAAATATCAACACGGCGCATTGGTCGCTCAACTGTGATCCCCTCTCTCGCATACGCAAAGAGTGGCTTGCCATCGACCGGACGAGAAGAGTACGCGGGGTACATTTGGACTTTTATATTTTTAATTTCTTTTAATAATTCCTTCATTTTCTCTTCATCTGGTAGTGCTACATTTGAAACAACCTGCTGTGGCAAGCCGAGCAGGTCGTAGGTGTCAGTCGAGACACCAAGAGCAAAAGTTGCAGTATAGGTTTTGTCATGTGCAAGGTAAGCATCTTTTTCATGAACCATATCGCCAAAAAGGAAGAGTATTTGCCCTTCGGCGGCAGGATCAAGGCGACCAGCATAGGTCGCAGGCAGGCTCAAATACTCGGGATTGGCAGCCTGAAAACGCCTGAGGCACTCTAGCGGTGTTTCGCCAAGGTTTTTGTGGCAATATCGGAGCAATTCCATGGGCTGACTATACAGGAAAGCCAGGTTTTAGCCGAGTTGACTCTTTGGCTATCATCGGGTAGAATGGCGAAGCAGTAGAAGCTCTCAGGGCGGTATACTCATAAACACTTGAAAGAAAGAACAAATAACCAAATACGAGCCCGCGAAGTGCGCGTCATCAATGCTGAGGGTGAAAACCTTGGTGTTATACAGACCGAAGACGCAATCACTTTGGCCAAAAACCAGGGACTTGATTTGATTGAAATCGCTCCTCAGGCCGTACCGCCAATCTGTAAAATTATGGATTTCGGCAAGTACAAGTACGCTGAAAGCAAAAAAGCCAAAAAAGCCAAGGCAGGTGCCAAGCCAACCGAAACCAAATCTATTCAGATTAAAATCGGTACTGGCGACCACGACCTTGAACTCAAGGCAAAAACTGCTTCAGTTTGGCTTTCGGAAGGACATAGAATCAAAGTTGAGTTGTATCTTTCGGGTAGGGCTAAGTACATGGAAGAGAAGTTTCTTAGAGAGCGTTTGGAAAGAGTCCTCAAGCTCATCACTACAAACTTCAAGGTTTCAGATTCATTCAAGAAAAGCCCTAAAGGCTACATTGTTACCATCGAAAGAGAGAAGAAAGTTGCCACTCCGGCAACTGCTCCCGCAGGAGCACCAACAGTATAAATTTCAAATTATATGTCAATGAAAACCAATAAATCATTCAGTAAGAGACTCAAGGTTACCAAGAATGGTAAGCTTATTGCGAGAAAGCCTGGCTTCAACCATTTCAATGCCAAGCAATCACGCGCAACACAGCTTGCTGGCAAGAAAGGTGTCAACTTCGTTATGAAGAACAAGCCTCGAAGCCGAATGTTGCCGAACTCATAATTTTATTACCCATACTTATTAATCTAAAATTTTCACTATATGCCAAGAGTAAAAGGAGGAGTACATGCACTCAAAAGACGGAGGAACATATTAGGCCGAGCTAAGGGCTTTCGATTTGGTCGTGGAACCAAGGAAAGTGCAGCACGTGATGCTCTCATGCACGCTGGCGCATACGCTTTTGCTCACCGCCGAGACAAGAAAGCAGACCGCCGAAGACTCTGGCAGGTTAAGATCAATGCCGGTAGTCGCGCCGTAGGCATCTCATACTCCAAGCTCATGGGCGCGCTCAAGAAAAAGAATGTTGGTCTCGATCGTAAAATTCTTGCTGAACTCGCTGAGTTTCACCCAGAGACATTCAAGAAAGTTCTTGCCCACGTGCAATAATCTAGTCATTTCCAAGAAATATACAAAGAAGAAATCCCCTCTCGGGGATTTCTTCTTTGTAGTTTTTTTAAAAATTTTAAATTACTATTTAAAATGTAAAACTTAGAGATGCGCCGGTAGTTTTTCTTCTTCATTAGCTACATCAGAAAGTTTATACTCAGCGACTTTATCTTTCATAATAAGCGCCATGACTTTGGTAACGAGCGTCTTTGGGTCGGGATCAAAAACAATCTTGGGATTGTCGCGGTGACCTTTGGCTAAAATATCACGAATCTCTTCATCCATTTCCCATTCCCCTTCAAGAATTCCGATTGGCTTGCCATCTTCAAAAGCGATAGTGAATTCGTGGATAGTACCAATACGCCCGCAACCTATGAACACAGCATCGCACGTCCTCGTAAACAGCAAATCACGCCCTGGATAGCCAAAGCCTGTGTAGACAACAAGATCCATATAGTCGAGTGGTAACCGGTATGAGCTCACATGCTCATGCTCACTCGCCGCGGGAGAGAGACCGATCGAAATACCTTTTTCTTCTTTGGCGCCCATTGCGCTCCAAAGCGGGAAACCTGTGCTCGCGCCCGTAACAATGATGCCACCCTGGCGAACTATCTCACGACCGAGCTCCTTGGCTTTTTCGAGTGCATTGATACCGCAGTGACCAGTTTCAGCCGCGCCCGAGACTCCCATTTTTACTCTGAGGTGGTTGTGTTTTAAATCGTTGTGAAAATCTGCTTCGTGCATAGATTATATTATAACTCAATTTCAACTTTCTCCCCTGCTTTTGGAGGATAGGCATTGATACCGAGTCCATCACGCAGTCTCTGCGCGAGAAACATCGACGACTTTGGTTCACCCATACAAACAAATATTTTCTTGACTGTTTCGGCAGTATTTTGCGCAAAGTCTATCAAATGGTCACTGTCTTTGTGACCTGAGTAACCGCTGATTTTCACTACATGCGCACGGACCTGCACTTCCTCATGCATGATTCTCACAGTTTTTGCGCCATCTTCGATCTTGCGACCGAGTGTACCCATCGACTGATAGCCAGTGAGGAGGAGAGTATTGTTGGGATCTGGTAAATAGTTCTGTTCATGATGAATGACGCGACCTCCATTTGACATACCTGAGCCCGCAATAACTATTTTGGGATTGGCAGACTTACTGATGTTCTTGGATTCTTGTGTCTCAACTGTGAGGTACAAACCTGGGAAAGAAAAAATATTGTCGCCACTTGAAATAAGGTCACGTGCTGCTTTATTGAAATAACTACTATGCTTTTGGTAAACACTGGTGAGATGGATGCCGAGTGGTGAATCGAGGAATATCGGCATGTGCGGAATGCGGTGATTTTCAACAAGGTCGTTTATTTCAAAAAGCAGTTCTTGGGTGCGCTCAAGTGAGAAGGTAGGGATGATAAGCGTGCCTTTGCGTTTAAAATTGTCTTCGATATAGGATTCGAGTTTCTTTTTACGTTCATTGCGTTCCTCGTGATTGCGATCGCCATAGACACTTTCCATTATCATATAGTCTGCATCATTGATCGGCTCAGTATCGGGTAAAAATGGCGACGGCGAATTGCCGAGATCTCCAGTGAAAACAAGTTTTTTACCATTGAGCATAAATTCATACATGCATGAGCCGAGAATATGCCCTGCATCTTTGAGGTTGACTTGCCATGGACCCAAGTGAAAAGGCGTTCGAAATTCTACGCCCTCCCAAAGTGCCATGATTTTGGGGAGGACTTCCATGTTGTACATTTTGTGGAGGTCGCCCGTTTTTTCGTGGCCAAGAATGTTTATCGTGTCTTCAAGCATAATGACAGCGAGGTCTTTGGTCGGGAAAGAAGAAATAATCTTGCCACGGAAACCGTCATGGTACAGCTTTGGAATACGGCCGATATGATCTATGTGCGCATGTGTAATAAAAAGCGTACCGACCTCTTTTGCATCATAAGGAAAAGGGTCCCAATTGAGATCATCTGCCAGTTTTTCACTCTGTACCAAACCGCAATCGACGAGAAATTTCTGTCCAGCGCCTTCAACTAAAAAATTGGCGCCTGTTACGGTGCCAGCTCCTGCGGCAAATGTAATCTTTACTTTTTCTGTTGCCATATAAGAAACATTATACACGATTGTGTTCCAAAACGGTTGATGTGGCGAGCACAAAGAGCGCGCCTGCAGCGCCAAGACACATATCACTTACCGAATCAAGCATATGGAATTCATCACCACCAATAATCGAGAGACTAAATTCCGTTGCCTCCCAAAATATTATTGCGAAAAGAATCGCAAAAATTATTCTAAAGTACTTTGGTATTGTCGGCGTTCCAAACCAAGGAAACGTCGAGGTAAAAGCAAACAGGAGTGCTACGGTACCGATCATTATGCCACCGGAAAAATGCATGAGCATGTCATACCACCAAATACCGCTATACCAGCTGAAGTAGCCACCGCCTAAATTGAGAAAAAAGATTGCTAGTGCCATTCCGAATGCGACAATCGCTCGTTCTTTCTGTGTCATATAGTTCAATAATCGCACAAAGCTCTATAAATACAAAATCCCGATTGTCGGTAGACAATCGGGACATTGTTACGGTTATTTGAATGGTATTACCCTAGCTCTACACTAGGTGAGTGCGTCGTCGTTGCCGTCTTGTACGCAGTGAAGCATGCAGTCGGGACAATGAACGTAACGCTCTCATACGAAAGGTGTTCTAGGTAATACATTCAAATAACCGTAAGCTCATTGTACTCCCCTCTTTTTTTCTTGGCAATATAGACAATGAGGAAAAATAATATCGGAGTGTGGAATTCTACTCAAGCGTACCATCAAGATTGACATCGTAAAGAATTGCTTCTTGAACGAGGCGATAGTTGATGATTTCTTCTGGCTTAAACCAAACACTTATCTCATGTTCTGATTCTCCTGGATTGTCGGTGCAGTGAACGAGGTTACGGATCGCGCGTGAACCATCAAAATCTGACATACCGTAAGAATCGATAGTCAAATCACCTCGTATAGTGCCGACATCAGACGTGCTCGGCTCAGTACTGCCAACGAGCTTCTTGATGACTGCAACAGATTGATTGCCTTCCCAAACCATCATGACAACAGGACCTGAAGTCATATATTTAACGATAGTCTTGATGATATCGCGACCGTAATCAATCGGCTCCTTTTCAATAGGCATACCGAGCTTTTTTTTATTTTCAACAATACCTGTGCCCTTTTTCAAAAACCAAGCTTCGTCTTTATTGTAGTGTGCTAGGCACTGAGCTTCGGTTGGCACAGCAAATTTCAGCGCCACGAGCTTGAGACCAGTTCGTTCAAAGCGCGAAATGATTTCGCCAATATACGAACGCTGTATTGCGTCCGGCTTGAGTATGACAAATGTTCTCTCTTTTTTAGGATGCATAATATGAAAAAATTATTTATTGCTAAAACCATGGTGACTATAGCAGAAAAGTAAAAAATAGAAAACCCCGCATTTTTTGTGCGGGGTGTGGTTCATGTTGAAAAAATATGGCTAGTATTTTGTTAAAATTATTGGTATTTTGCGAAATAGTTTACCGGTAAAGTATCAATCATCGTGAATCTACCACCTATATAGAGCGTGCTGTCCCAGTGTGTAATTGCCATAATACTTTGATTGAATTGTCCGCCAAAACCGTTCCAAGTTGTTCCGTCCCAAGTTGCGATATTGCTCGCTGGTACTCCTCCGGCAAATTCAAAGTACCCGCCGACATACAGCAAATCGTTGAATACATGGAGAGAATATACTTTCCCATATGAACCATTTTGGTTTATGCCATTTGCGACATCATGCCAATATACACCATCATAACGAGCGATAGAATTGCCGATACTGCCGTTAGCTTTTGAAAAACTGCCGGCAAGATAGAGCTCGCCTTTATAGACCTCGAGTGAGCTTGCCCACGCTGAAGAACCCGCAATCGCAACAGAAATATCTACCCAACCCGAACAGCCACAGCCGTACTTTAAGACTTTAGTAAAAGTATCCCCAGTCGAATCAGGAAATTGCCCAACAATATAAAGTACTCCGTTCATGGTCGCAATATCGAGCACACTGCCTCCCAAGTAAGGAAGTAAGATATTTTGCCAAACAGATCCATTCCATACAGCTAGCCCGCTTGACGGCTGACTATTGATTGAGTTGAAACCACCACCTACATAGAGAACGCCACCAGAGGAAAGATAGCAAAGTGCTGTGCCGTCAAAGCCACTGCCAAGTGTCGTCCAAGCACCATTTTGATACGATTTTAAGCTATTACAATCTGTTGCACAGGCATTCCCCTGCCACATACCCAATGAAAAGTTTGGATTGCAAAAGAAAGTACCGGCAGAATCGAGCACCTGCCCATCCCAGGTAGCAATACTTTTTTGAGGATTGCCATTTACATAGAAGAATTCTCCGCCAATAACAAGGCGGTTGTGAGTAGTGTCGGGCATCAGGCTTCGTACTGGACCACTTAGCCCATTTTCGACGACCTGCCACTGTTGCGCACAAACAGCGCCAAGCGAAAGAAATACAATAATTTGCAGTAGTGTTTTCATTATTTAATTGTTTAAGGAGTTTCTTAAACTCTATACAACAGAGATGAACAGAACTTCAAGAAAAGTTAAAGCCCTACCTGTATCGCCTCATGATTGTCTCTTCTACCATTGCCCTATCCTCGCCGTATTTCAGATACGAAAGTTCTTTAAGTTTGTCGACAATTTCAGGAACACCTTTTTCTGGAGGAAGTGTTGCCATAGAAAAAGGTTTTACTGGCATACCTCTCACGAGCATTTTCATATA
>JBDKLD010000005.1:0-24333 GCA_039795715.1 Candidatus Parcubacteria bacterium
TCTCATCATGCGAATGGCGGCAACCCTCACCCTACCAACCTTTTCATTTGTTGTGTATGCCATCTTCATACCGTACACCCCTTGGTGATGCAAAGGTATTGAACCATTACGAGATATTGACAAATCTAGATATATAGTATATAATTAAATAAACTAAACAATCAAAAAAATGGAAAATAAAAATGATTTTGATCAATACATCTCTAAAGGTAATAGACCTGGAGGGATGGAAAAATTTTTTGGACGCATATTTACAGGAATGTTTATAATAAGCTTTTTTCGCTTTATTGTTGAGACTATAATACATTTGATTGCTAAAGATAATCTTGTGTTTAGAGCGTCTTCTACAGATGCCCTTGTAATTATGATAGGAATAGCCTATCTTGCCCTTTTACTTCGTAGAGTAAGTAATTTCCCCACTAAATAAAAATTCTAAGGAGCTACATTCCATATGTAGCTCCTTTTTGCTATACTTTCAGGCATGGCATATCAATTCACCGAACTGGAAAAAGAATTCAAGGCGATAGAAGAACGTCTACAAAGAGATTTTGCTTCGCTTCACACAGGTCGCGCAACGCCGATGGTGCTCGATACTGTGCAAGTCGAAAGTTATGGCTCTCGCCAGCCGATCAAGAATGTCGCATCTATCTCAATCGAGGACCCAAAGACCCTCCGTGTATCACCTTGGGATAATTCACTACTGAAAGAAATCGAACGTGCTGTCATTGCCGCAAATCTTGGGCTTTCTTGTGCGACAGATGACGCTGGTATTAGAATTATTTTCCCCCAACTCACTACAGAAACTCGTCAGAAATTGGTAAAGACGCTAAAAGATCGCCTCGAAGAATCGCGCATCAGCATTCGCAAGGCTCGCGAAACTGTGTGGGATGATATTCAGAAAACAGAAAAAGAAGGCAGAATGAGTGAAGACGACAAGTTCCGTGGCAAAGATGATTTGCAGAAAAGAGTAGACACGGCCAACAAAAATCTTGAAATGCTATTTGAGAAAAAAGAGAAAGAAGTTTTGGAGAGTTAAAAAATCATGGGTTTTATACTACTTATCTTAATACTTGGAGTCGTCGTTGTCGTACATGAGTACGGGCACTATATCGCGGCCAAAAAATTCGGTGTCAAAGTCGAAGAGTTCGGTTTCGGCTTTCCACCACGCGCCAAGAAACTTTTTACTCGTGGCGAAACACTGTTTACACTCAACTGGATTCCGTTTGGCGGATTTGTAAAGCTTTTTGGCGAGCACCCTGATGATGCGCTCAAATCTGACGTCGACATGCGTCGCAATCTCAATTCTAAAAAACGTTGGCAACAGGCAATTATTCTCGTTGCTGGGGTTGTCATGAACTTCTTGCTCACAGGGGTGCTTTTCTCTATTGGCTTCATGTCAGGTATGTCAATGTCAATTGATGCAGACAACACTGTTGCAAAAAATAGAAGCGTCACGATAGTTAGCGTCACAAAAGATTCGCCAGCTGACATAGCTGGCGTGCCAGTAGGAGCAATGCTCGTGTCGCTCGATGGCAATACTGAAGCTGTTGCTAGTGTGGAAGCCATGCAAATGTACGTCAGGGAACATGGTACGCAAACGATTTCAATTACCTACAAAGAATCTAGCAAAGATTTGGCGACAAAAACTACACCCGTTACTCCTGAGTATGGGTTATCCTCAGGAGGCAAGCCAGGCATTGGCGTTGGGCTAGATTACATTGGGGAGGTGAAGCTACCTTTTTTCCAAGCAATAGGTGAGGGTTTTTCCTCGGCTGGAAGAATGGTAAAGAAAATTGTCTCATTCTTCTTTGCATTTATTGGTGGACTTTTTGGTGTCAAAATTGCTGTTCCAATTTCTTCAAATGATCTCGCGGGCCCAATCGGTATTGCCGGACTTGCCGTGCAAGCATTCAAAATGGGTTGGGTAAATTTACTAGTTTTCGTGGGAATTATTTCTGCCAACCTTGCAGTGATGAACCTCATTCCTTTTCCTGCACTCGATGGTGGACGTTTGCTTTTCCTAGGAATAGAAGGCATCACTCGCAAAAAAATGAATCCGAATGTAATCGGCTGGGTGAATACTATAGGATTCTTACTACTTATCTTACTTATGCTTTTTGTCACGTATAAGGATATTGTGAAGTTGATATAAGGCTCTTGCGCTAGTCAAAAAATAAAGGTATAGTAATGTCACATAACGCCGAAAGGCATTTTATTTTTGCTTCATCATTATTTAATTTCAACTTGCTACCAATAAACTATGAATCCAAACGAAATTCGTAATATCGCCATTATCGCTCACGTTGACCACGGCAAGACAACACTTACTGACTCGCTCATGCGCGAATGTGGCATGACCGGCGAAGGCACAACTATGGACTCAAACGCTCTTGAGCTTGAGCGTGGTATTACTATTTACTCCAAAAATACCTCAGTAAACTACAAAGGCACAAAGATCAATATCGTCGATACGCCAGGGCACGCTGACTTTGGTTCCGAAGTTGAACGCGTGCTTCGCGCTATCGATTCCGTCCTGCTCCTTGTTGACGCTCAGGAAGGTCCAATGCCACAGACTCGCTTTGTGCTCAAAAAGTCTCTTGAGCTTGGCCTTATCCCGATAGTTGTGATCAATAAGATCGACAAACCAGCTGCCGATCCAGCTCGTGTTCACGATGAAATTTTAGAACTTTTTATTGAACTTGGTGCGAATGATGCACAACTAGATTTCAAAACTATTTATGCTATTGGTCGTGAAGGTGTGGCAATGAAAAAACTTGATGACGAGCGAAAAAATCTTGAACCTTTGCTCGATATGATTCTCGAGGAAGTCCCAGTTGCTTCCGGTCATGCAAGTAATACGTTCATTGCGCAAGTTTTCAACCTCGGCTACGACAACTTTCTCGGTCGCCTAGCTGTTGTGCGTGTGTACGACGGTTTAGTAAAATCTGTCGACAGTATCCTCGTCAAGAAAGCCAATGGCGACACACGCAAAGCTAAAATCACCAAAATTTTTACATTTGAAGGTATAGCTCGAAAAGATGTTTCGCAAGTTGAAGCCGGCGATATTGCAATTATAGCCGGTATTCCAGATGTCTACATTGGTGAGACGCTTTGTCTCGATGAAGCTACTGCTCCGCTCCCAGCAATTGCAATTGACGAGCCAACTATTTCCCTCGACTTTTTGGTTAATGATTCTCCATTTGCCGGACGTGAAGGTAAGTTCGTCACTGGTCGCCAGATTCGCGAGCGTCTTGAGAAAGAACTTGAAATCAATGTCGGCTTGAAAGTTGATTTTGACAATCTTGAAGCCGTAAATACTTCTGGTCCAGCAAGCTACAAAGTATACGGCCGTGGCGAGCTTCATATTGCGGTTTTACTCGAAAACATGCGCCGTGAAGGCTTTGAGCTTCAGGTTTCTCAGCCACACGTCATCATTCACGAAGATGGCGGTGTCAAAACCGAGCCTTTCGAAGAGCTCATTATCGATGTTCCGGAGATTTCTTCCGGTGCGGTTATCGAGAAAATCACTAAACGTCGTGGTCTCATGACTCATATGCAGGAAAAGGATGGCATCGTTCGTTTATCTTTTGAAATTCCAACTCGTGGCTTGCTTGGCTACCGCAGTCAATTTGTTGTCGATACCAAAGGTGAAGGTATTATGTCATCACGCGTCGTTGGCTTCAAACCGTATGCGGGTGAGATCAAGCAACGTGAAGTCGGCTCAATGTCATCAATGATTTCCGGAAAGGCTGTGGCTTTTGCACTCGGCAATTTACAGGATCGTGGTTTGCTCTATATCGAACACGGCGCTGAGGTTTATGAGGGTATGGTTGTCGGCAATGTCACCAAGGGTGAAGAAATGACAGTCAATCCTATCAAGGGTAAACAGCTGACTAACATGCGTGCTTCTGGTACAGATGAAACAATCACACTCAAGCCAGCTTTTACTCTCACAATTGAGAGGGGACTTGAGGTTATGGCTGACGATGAGTACTTGGAAATTACCCCAAAGTCAACACGTCTCCGTAAGAAGTATTTGACCGATTTGGATAGAGTGCGAGCCACACGAAAAAGTGCGTAAAGCGCTCTGTCAATAGCTTGTTGACTTTATTGGTAAGAGTGATATATTAGGAATACGTAGAAAGTAGTTACGAGTAATTTAAACTTATTAGCTTAAATCAAAACATTTCATTTATATGGCAAACGTTAACATTAAACCGAAGCAAGTGAGCAAAAGAATACTCTCAGTTCTCCAAGACCGCGCACATGACGTGATTGTTTCAAGATTCGGTTTGACTCCAGATGCTGAACGCAAGACGCTTGAAGCGATTGGAAAAAAGTACGGAATTACCCGTGAACGCGTTCGTCAAATTGAAAATGCGGCACTTGTAACTATCCGCAAGTCTGATGTGTACACTGCAGAAAAGGAAGCTTTTGAAGAACTCAAGAAAGCGCTTCTTGCGCTTGGCTCTGTTGTTGCAGAAGAAGAACTTCTCTCAAGTTTGGCCAAAGACGAAGAACTCAAAAATCACTTTCACTTCTACCTCGTTCTCGGTGATGATTTCAAAAAGCACCCTGAAGATGACGAATTCCATACTCGCTGGACTATAGACGAATCTATCAGCTCTAACGTACATGGAGCGCTCAAGAAGCTCTACACTGGTCTTTCCAATGATGAACTTGTACCTGAATCAGAAATTATTGCTCGTTTTCTCGAAGAGCTCAAGAGTGTCAATGATGAATATTTGACTGAAGAGATCGCTCGTCGCTGGCTCGGCATGTCAAAGACTATCAAGTCCAATCCGCTCAATGAATGGGGTATTGCTAATTCTCCAAATGTCAAAACTCGAGGTATCAAGGATTACGCGTATTTGATTATGCGCAAACATGGAAATCCTATGCACTTCCGTGAAGTTGCAAAAGAAATTGAGAAAACTTTTAACAAAAAGACACACATCGCGACAACCCACAATGAACTCATTAAGGACGCTCGTTTTGTGCTCGTTGGCCGTGGCACATACGGTCTCGCTGAATGGGGCTACAAGCCAGGTGTTGTCAAAGAAGTAATCAAAGAGATTTTGAAAAAGAACGGTCCAATGTCAAAAGAAGACATTGTCGAAAAAGTTCTCAAGGAAAGATTTTTGAAGAAAAACACCATTCTCGTCAACCTCCAAAACAGCAAGTATTTCAAAAAGAACAAGCAAGGACTTTACGCGCTTGCCTAGCATCAGAAATTAAAAAAACCGTTCATTCGGGGTATGGAAAATCTTTGGTAAGATTTTCCTCGCTGCGCATATTGATGTCTGCAATGCAGACAGGCGCTGCGGAGCCCCCTCATCGAACGGTTTTTTAATTTCATATGATATAATTAGCGCACTAAATGCTTCGAGATTTTTTTACAAATGGCCTAGGAAATAGTTTTGGTCTTTTAGGCGACATATTGCCGTATGCCTTGCCATTTATTTTTGCAGGCCTTGCTTGGCATCAATGGATGAAGTACATCAACAAAGAGCACATACGCAATCTCAAATGGTCACTTCTCCAAATTCGTGTCCCTCAAGACGTCTTTAAGTCGCCAGCCGCTATGGAAATTTTCTTGGCAAATGCGCTCTATCAATCAGGGGGTATGGGTACGTGGGTGCAGAGATATTGGCTAGGTAATGTGCCGGTCTCTTTTTCTTTAGAAATTGTTTCAATTGAAGGCAGAGTTTTTTTCTTTATTTGGACGCAAGAAAAATTTCGTCCGATTATTGAAGCCCAGCTATATGCACAATTTCCACAAGTCGAAATAGTCGAATCAAACGATTACACCGACATGATCCCACCGTACAATAAGAGTGCAGACTGGAGCATGTATGGTTCAGAATTTGTACTAACTAAAGAAGATCCATATCCGATTAAAACATATGTTGATTTCGGTCTCGACAAAGCCACAGGTTCGCTCGAAGAAGAAGAAAAAATAGATCCTATTAGTCCGACGATAGAATACCTAGGCTCGCTCGGTAAAGGTGAGCAAATGTGGTTGCAAATAGTTATCCAGGCGGCAAATTGGGGGAGGTATCCAGATCCAAAATCACTATTTAAGAAAATTAAATGGCAAGATTTAGGTAAATCAATTATTAAGCAACTAAAAGCCGATCAGCAGAAGCCAGTTGAGGGAACGACCTCTCCTGCACGCACCACAAAAGGCGAGGGCGACCTCATTGCCGCGATAGAGCGCAGTATTACCAAGTATGGTTTTGATACTGGTATTCGAGCCATTTACCTTGCCCATAAAGATACATTCAAGCCGATCCACATTACAGGCTTGCTTGGGCTGTGGAAACAGTTCGCAACTGGCAATATGAATTCATTTAAACCAACAAACCTCACAGGTTTTGACTATCCATGGCAGGATTTTACAGGCAATCGCGCAATCAAACGCAAGGCTGAAATACTTGAGGCATATAGGGCGCGAGGTTTCTTCCAGCATCCTTTCAAGTCATTCCATGCTGGTGGGTCGCATCTTTTTCGCAAACCTTTTGTTCTTACCACAGAAGAGCTAGCGACTATTTACCACTTCCCAGGTCGCGTGCTTGAGACGCCAACATTTAAGAGAATAGATTCTAAGAAAGCCGAACCACCAGCAAATTTACCAATGTAATTTAGTGATACTATATAACCTATGCCGTTAATCGGACCACTTGGAATAAGTAGCGAATGGCAGCCATCACTCAAGAAAAGGCTACTGCATTTTTTCCTCATACTTGTCGGTATTTTCATTGCCGCAATTATTGCGCTTTATTTCCTGGCAACCCCACCAAAAGATTTTCCTTCAGGAAAACTTCTCGAAATCCCGGAGGGAACGAGCGTTATAAAAACTGGGAAAATGCTAGAAGAAATGCACATCGTACGCTCTGCTGTTCTCTTTCAAACACTTGTCATTATTTTTTCTGGTGATAAAGGAGTTCGTTCAGGCTATTACATTTTTGACAGCCCACAATCTGTCGTCACTATTGCCGATAAACTTTCATTTGGGAGATATGGCATCAGTCGCGTCAAAGTAACTATCCCAGAAGGATTTAATTCTATGGAAATCGCCGACATTTTCAGTAAGGCTTTGCCTCGACTCGACAAAGCGACTTTCCAAGAATTGGCAAAGCAAAACGAGGGTTACCTTTTCCCCGAGACGTATTACTTTTTTGAGACAGCAACCCCTGGGGAAATAATTGAAACGCTCCGCAATGAATTTGCTACAAGACTTGAACCGCACCTTGAAGACATTGCAAAGTCTGGTCATACTGAGCGAGAGATACTTACTATGGCTTCAATTATTGAAAAAGAATCAAATGGCCGAAATGATCGAGAAATGATCTCGGGTATTTTGTGGAACAGAATTGAGAAAGGTATGAGACTCGAAGTTGATGCCACTTATCTTTATACACTAGAAGATAGAGATAATAATAAACTCACCACAAAAGGCATAAAGAGCGATCCGTCTCCGTACAATACTTATAAAAATGATGGCTTACCTCCGGGGCCTATTGGTAACCCTGGCCTTGGATCAATTAAAGCGGCACTTAACCCAACAAAGAGTGCCAATCTATTCTATATTCATGGGCGCGATGGCACAGCATACTACGCCAAAACGTATAGCCAGCATTTGGCGAACATAAGAGCGCATTTGAAATAAAGCTCCAATATTGCTATCTTGAAGAAGTCCGCTATGAATGGTGGACTTTTTATATGGTAATAGTCAAAAGCAAAATCAAAAGTAAAACTGAGTCCACTACAGTCTTCGTCGGCCTCTCAGGCGGTGTTGACTCATCTGTCGCAGCATACCTACTCAAAAAGCAGGGCTACAATGTTGTGGGTGTCTATATGCGGACTTGGCAGCCGGATTTTATCGAATGCACCTGGCGGGACGAAAAGCGAGATGCTATGCGTGTCGCGACTCACCTCGACATACCATTTGTTTTCCTCGACGTCTCAAAGGAATACGAGGCTTTGGTGGCAAAAAAAATGATAAGTGAGTATAGGTCCGGACGTACTCCAAACCCAGATGTATTGTGTAATCGCGATATTAAATTTGGCATTTTCCTCAAGCACGCACTCAAACACGGTGCAGACTTTGTTGCGACTGGACACTACGCTAGTATTTCAAAAGATAAAAAAGAAAATAGAATAGCTCACATACTTAGTCGTGGCAAGGACTCTACCAAAGATCAAGCATACTTCTTATGGATGCTTTCTGAACACGAGCTTTCTCGTGCCTTGTTTCCTGTTGGAAAGATGAATAAAACAGAGGTGAGAAAGCTGGCTTCCAAAATTGGTTTGCCAACTGCTACTAAAAAAGATAGTCAAGGTATTTGCTTTATAGGTGACATCAATATGAAGGATTTCTTAATGAATTATATAGAAAGTCACAAGGGAGACGTGGTAGACGAGAGCGGTGTCGTTATCGGCGAACATGATGGCGTATCATTCTACACAATAGGCGAGCGCCATGGTTTTAGGTTATTTAGTAATAGAGCTGATGGTTTGCCATCATATATCATCGCAAAGAATGCTGAAAAAAATACGCTAACAGTAAGTCACCAGAATCCATTTCAGCTCAAAAAAGAACTATCAGCAAAAACCAATACATTTTACCTCACAGACACAAACTTCCGACTTTTTGTAGATCCCAAAAAGATTTATATCGTTGAGTCGAGATACCATGGAGAAAAAGGCTCTGCGATGGTGAGACAAATGGCAGGGAATACTGCCGAAGTAATTTTGGTTTCATCGCCTGGTCCAGTTGTAGGTGGTCAGTCGCTTGTTGTCTACGATAAAAATGTCTGCGTTGGTGGAGGAATAATTGACTAATCCCCATATTTCTGCAATTTTCACTTTTATATTTATTGAAGCGAGCTACAATGTATGCGTGGACCTCACTGATCCTTTTTCATATGAAGTTTTTTCTCGCTTAGCAGTAGCCATGATTCTTGGTCTTGCGATTGGAACTGAACGAATCTATGCGCACAAAGCTGCCGGCATGCGCACATACTCTATGGTTGCTATGGGAGCGGCGCTTTTTGTCGTTATTTCACAAGTAGTCACAGCTATGTATATGGATGTTTCCAACTTTGATCCGCTCCGCATGGCAAGTCAGATTATTGTCGGTGTCGGTTTTCTTGGCTCCGGCCTCATTATTTTCAAAGATGATAAACTCTCCGGAATTACCTCGGCGAGTGGTCTTTGGGTTTCTGCTGGTATTGGTATTGCCTCTGGATTTGGTTTATTCGGCCTAGCTCTTATGGCGACCATGATTACCTTATTCATTTTTATTGTCATTTGGGTGGTTGAAGAGCGTTTCAAAAATGTTTTCAAGAGCTTTGACAAACAAAAAATATCTGAGAAGAAGGGATCTACTAGTATTACAGTAAGCAAAAAGCGAAAAATTTCCTCCGAATAGAAGGATTTTGTCAAATTAAACAATCTATTGGAAATATGGCGTTTGTGCTATAGTTTTCGCATTCAAACAGCAAAATGACATTATGCCAGCATCAAGAAAAAATAAAATAAAACCAAATAAAAAAGATATCGAGGCATTTCTCCTAGAGCTTAATACGACCTATGCAAAACTACACAAAAAATACGAAGACTTTTTCTGGACGTCGTATATGGGTGACCATAGTGTTGAGGCAGAGTTTAAAGATGCATTAATTCAACGCGATGCTTTCAAGTCCGACAGGTCATTGGCTGATAAAGTCTCTGCACTACTACCGTACGCCGATAAGAAACAAAAAGTGAGACTTCTGCATTGGAAATTGTTTTTCAGTAAATATCAAATCCCAATAGAAGTTCTTGGAATAAAGAAAGAAATTGATGAAATAGAAGCGAAAGTTCACGAGCAAAAAGCAAAGCAGAAAGAGGGCTACATCGACCCAAAAACAAAAAAGTTTGTTACTGCATCAAAAATGAAGATGCGGACAATGCAATACACTGATCCCGATGAAAAAATTCGAAAAGCATGTTTTGATGGACTCGAGACTTTAGCACCCAGATATATAAATGAGTACATACAACTTGTTTCGCTTAAAAATACATTTGCCCAAGCACTTGGCTATGCAGATTTTTATGCATACAAACTCGAAACAGAAGAGGGCATGAAGAAGAACGATCTCTTTGCTATTTTTGATTCAATATATGGTAAAACAAAGTATGCCTTTGCCAATATCCGCGCCCAAGAAAAAGTATTGGCAAAGCAAAAAAAGCCAGGGCTCCGCAAGCCGTGGAACTTCTCATATTTTTTGTCCGGAGATTTTGCAAAGGAAGAGGAGCCGTACTATCAATTTGATCAAGCTCTTATTCGTTGGGGTAAGTCGTTTGCATCACTTGGTATTGACTATCAAAAGGGAAAATTGCAACTTGATCTATTGGATAGAAAGGGTAAATACAACAATGGTTTCTGCCATTGGCCAGAGCCACGATATAAAAAAGGGGATATCCAGCTTACCGGCACATCTAACTTCACCTGCAATGTTGTCTATGGCCAGTTGAGCTCGGGCAATGACGGCATGCATACACTCTTCCATGAAGGCGGCCACGCAGCTCACTTACTCAATATGAACGTACCTGATATTTGCATGAACACTGAGTATCCGCCGGGCTCGACTGCTTGGGCGGAAACGCAGAGTATGTTCCTCGACACGATCTTCTCTAGTATTGAGTGGCGAACTCGCTACGCAAAAAATGCCGACGGACAATCGTATCCATTTGATTTGTATGAACGAAAAATTGCAAAAACGCACATGGTGATGCCCCTTGGTCTCAATAGTATGATGGCTGTCGCGAGCTTTGAAAAAGCAATGTATGAAGCAAAAAATCTTACACCACAAAAAGTAATGGCGACTGCCAAAAAAGTTTTTAAAAAGTTTTTTGACCGCAGTGTCGATAGTCTTTGGCTACTTGATGTCCCGCATATATATGCTTGGGAAAGTTCGTGCTCGTATCATGGTTATGCGCTTGCAACCCTCGCTCTTACTCAATGGCGTCAATATTTTTATAAAAAATACGGCTACATTGTAGACAACCATCGTGTCGGAAAAGAAATGGCGAAAGTTTGGCAACTTGGCTCAACGAAGACTTTTCCAGAATTCGTTAAAATGGCCACAGGCAAGAAACTGACTGCTGAAGCATTTGTACAAGGGGTTACCGCAAGCAAGGCAAAATTACTTTCTAATGCGAAAGAGAGAATAAACAAACTTTCGAAAGTGAAGCAAGATACTGGTCCAATAAAACTTAATGCTTCTATAAAAATGGTGCACGGCAAAGAAGTAGTTGCCGATAATAAGAAGAGTTTTGAGAATATGGCAGAGGTCTATAAAGCATGGTTAAATAAATAGTATGCAATCAAGCGAAATCAGAAAACGATTCCTAGATTTTTTTGAGAAAAGGGGACATGCCGTCATTCCTTCGGCTTCACTTGTGCCCGCCAATGATCCATCAGTGCTCTTCAATACCGCTGGAATGCAACCGCTCGTGCCATATCTGCTTGGCCAGCCTCATCCTGCGGGCAAACGCATCGCTAACATCCAAAAATGTGTTCGCACTGGCGATCTCGAAGATGTTGGTGACAATAGACATTTGTCATTTTTTGAAATGATGGGCAACTGGTCACTCGGCGACTATTTCAAAGAAGATGCAGTTAAATGGAGCTATGAATTCTTAACTTCAAAAGAAGATGGGCTTGGGCTCGATACAAATCGTCTCTACTTTACCTGCTTCGAGGGTGATGAAAATGCACCACGAGATACAGGAACAGCAGACATTTGGAAGTCTCTTGGCGTGCCCGAGTCACGCATTTATTTTCTTAGTGCAGAGGATAATTGGTGGAGTCCGGGCGAAAATGGTCCATGCGGTCCAGATACCGAAATGTTTTATGATATGACAGGCAAGCTCGGCGATTTGAGTAAAGATGACTACGTTGATGCTGTTAAGCGTGAGGATATTGTTGAAATTTGGAACGATGTCTTTATGGAATATGAAAAACGAGATGGTAAAGTTGTCGGTAAATTAGCGACCAAGAATGTTGATACTGGCGCAGGGCTTGAACGTATGACTGCGGTGATGCAAGGCAAGACGACGGCATACGATACAGATTTATTCAAGCCCGTAATGGAATTGATAAAGAATGAAGCAAAAACATATGATGAAAAATACGCTCGCGTTGTGGCAGATCACCTCCGAACCGCACTTTTTTTATCGGCAGATCACGTTGTTCCGTCGAACAAGAATCAAGGCTATGTTTTGAGACGTCTTATTCGACGCTCTGTTGTTAAATCACTAAAGCTCTCTTTTTCCGGAGAAATCACCTATAAAATCGTAGAACTGTTTATACAAATGTACAGAGGCTACTATCCTGAAGTAGAAAGGGCAGAAAATATTAAGAATATTATTGATGAAATAGTAAAATTTAAGTCTACGCTCGAGCATGGCATGAAAGAATTTGAAAAAGGCACTGATCCTTTCGTGCTCTTTACTTCGTACGGTTTCCCAATCGAATTGACTGAGGAGCTTGCTCAAGAAAAAGGTATAGCTGTTGATCGCATAGCATTTGATGAAAAAATGAAAGAGCATCAAAAGCTTTCGCAGTCATCATCCACAGGTATGTTCAAAGGTGGCTTAGCAAATACAAATGAAGCCACGATAAAATTACACACTGCCCACCATCTTCTCCTTGCAGCCCTCCAGCAAGTCCTTGGGCCAACAGTCAAGCAACGTGGGAGTAATATTACCGAAGAGCGTCTCCGTATCGATTTTTCATATGACCGAAAAATGACCGACGAAGAAAAACAAAAAGTGGAAACTATTGTAAATGACGCAATTGAAGCCGATTACAAAGTGGTCCGTCGAGAAATGCCACTCAAGGAAGCTGAGAAACTCGGGGCAGAAATGGAATTCGGAGCAAAATATGGCGACACTGTCTCTGTCTACTTTATCGAAGACACGGCTGGGAATCACATATCAAAAGAATTCTGTGGTGGTCCTCATGTTGAACACACAGGTATTCTTGGAAATTTCGAAATTCAGAAAGAAGAAGCCAGCTCTCAAGGTGTTCGTCGAATCAAAGCTATTCTTAAATAATACGACATATAGTATACTTTGCCTGTAATGGCGCTCGTGTCAAAAAGTAAAAAAATATTAGAGGCAAAAAAAAGTCTTATCCTGCATATTGGCTCTGATCGAGTAATTGGAGCACTTGGTATTTTTTCAAATAATGACCGTCCACATATTGTTGAGATTGCAGAAAAAGAAGTAAGACTTGGAGAACAAGAAAGTGAACTCCAATTTATGAAACTTTTTCGTGATGTAACAAGTAAAGTTGCCGAAATCCTTTCTCGAGGCGGACATTTTACTCCTGAGCACATCTACATCTCCCTAGAGTCTCCATGGTTCACCGGGCAAACTCGAACTATTTATTATTCAAAAAAGACACCCTTCATTTTTACTGAAAATATTTCACATAGCCTTATTGATCAGGATTTTAAACAGTACAAAACAGAAGCCGAAGAAGCTTTCGGTGAAAAATTGCAAATGCTCGACAAGTCAGTAATCGTCACAAAACTCAATGGCTTCCAAGTTAGTTCACCAATTGGGAAAAAAGCTAGGGAAGTTTCTATTTCATACTATGCAAGCCTTAGCCCAAAATTATTTCTTGACAACCTTTGTGAAGACTTAGAAAAAGTACTCCGTGGCAAAATTCGTTTTTTCTCTTCGTCTGCCTCACTTGCTGGTGCACTATATATGACGCTCGAGCGCTACAAGAAACTACTCGTTGTTTCAATTGGGGGCGAAGTGACGGAAGTTCTCTATCTTGAAAATGGCATTCTAATCAACAACAGTACTTTTCCGTCAGGAAGAAATTTTCTCCTTAAAACACTGGGTAATGAGCTCAAGCAAAACCCACTTGAAATTTTCTCACTTCTCAATCTTTGTAGTGCGGGTAGGGCACATGAAAATGTTACTAGAAAAGTTGATCAGATTGTTGGAGTTGTGGAAAAAGTCTGGCGAAAGCAACTACGCAAGAGTGTCCATGATGTTATTGGCCCGGTCCATAGCGATATTCCGGTCATGACTGTAGGTTCACAAGATACGCTTTCTTTATTTAAAAATATGGTAAATAACGAACATCTCACTAGGGGGGCGCAAGAAACCGCGATTAGTTCAAAAGAGTGGGGAAATATCATTGCCTCAGATTTCTTCAAACACCAAGGTGGCAACTCGACTATTCCACCACTTCTCCTCGCTGATTGTCTGTACATTTACGGTATTAATGTATAATTAGAATTATTATGGCGAAAAATTTTTTGAACGATATACGTCCGGCAAATCACAACGACAAAAAGTCGCGAATTGATGATGAGGAACTTGTAGAAAAAACAACTCGATCAATGAAGCTACCCCCGCGTTTCAAGGAGAAAACTTTCGAACCTGCCAACTTTCGAACAAGAAAGCCACGTAAAGTTTTGTGGTTTGTTGTTTTGATAGTAATTATTATTGCGGTAATCTCTGTCGCTTCATATTTTTCATCTGCAAAGGTTGAGGTTATCCAAAAGACCGAAACAATCTCACTTGAGAATGCCAATTTTAATGCAACGCTTGCTGGTGACAATGGGACGCTATCGTTTAAATTGGTCAAACTCTCTGCTTCGGCCGAAAAAGTAATCACAGGCGGTACTCCCACTCCAGTCAGCTCCAAGGCAACAGGCAAAGTTGTTATTTACAATAATTTCAGCACCGTACCACAAAAACTCGCCATAGACACACGTCTCTCTAGTACTGATGGCAAGATCTACAAAACAGACATTGCGACAACGGTACCAGGCATGAAGACTGAGGCTGGCAAACAAATACCTGGCTCAGTAGAAGTCGGTATCCATGCGGACCAACCAGGATCTGCCTATAACTCTGCGCTCACAGACTTCACTATAATTGGTTTTAAGGGGACTCCTAAGTATGCCAAGTTCTCAGTTCGCTCAAAAACTATCATTTCAGGTGGTGCATCAGGTACTGGGATAGCTCTATCTGAGGCGGACGCCAAAGTTGCACACGAAGCTGCTCTTGGTATCCTTACCGAGAAATTGGTTACCCAAGCAAAAACAAGTCTTCCTGAGTCATCTATTTTATTAGACGGTGCATATATCATTCGTGAAGACCCTGATTCTGGACAAACAGTTGCCGACAAGAACGTCATGATTGTCAAAGGATCAATTTACGGGATTCTTTTTGACGAATCTGAACTTTCAGAAATGATTGCTATTAAAGAAATTCCGCAATTCACAGATGCTGATATTTCTATACCTGAATTAGAGACATTTGCTATTAGTCTTGCAAACCCTGAAACCATCAGTGATACTACAACCACTATTACTTTTACAATGACTGGTGAAGGACACGTAGCATGGGTAGTTCCAACTAGTAAAGTCATCTCAGATCTTGCAGGATCAAAGAAAAAAGAAGTAAGCTCACTCTTGGCAAAGCAACCAAGTATAGATAAAGCCTCAGTTAAAGTTACTCCTTTTTGGGCAATGAATCTTCCGAAAAAAACTTCGTCTATTTCCTTAAAGGTAATTGACCCAGATATAAAGAAGTAATTGACTAATTTCCTATAAGCAGATAAAATTTCGTCACTAGATGCTAGAACAGCAAACACAACCAAATGATAAGGTAATGGCAGTTGTCACAGAGGCTTTACCGAACACAATGTTTCGCGTTGAACTTTCTGAGGGAAATACAATAATTGCCTATTTGGCAGGTAAGATGAGAATGCACAGAATCAAGGTTCTTGTTGGCGACAAAGTAGAAGTTCTCATAGACCCATACGGCGGAAAGGGTAGGATTACAAGACGAATGTAGCTCCTTTTGAGGATATTAGCCAAAAGGGCTTGCGTTATTTAGGTATTCTTGATACTATTGCAAAACGCATTAGTGGGGTGCTTTTTACGCTACATTTGGACACAATCCAAGCGTGAAAATAGTCTGCAGACGCGTTTTTTATATGAAAGTAAAAGCATCGGTTAAAAAAATATGCGCAAAGTGCAAGATCGTCAGACGTAAAGGACATCTGCGTGTTATTTGCGACAACCCGAAGCATAAACAAAAACAATAATTCTCATGCGTATTGCAGGTATAACCATCCCAGATGAAAAAAGACTAGAAATTGCCCTCACTGCTATTTACGGTGTAGGCATTTCTCGAGCTCGAAGAATACTCGACGAGGTTGGTGTTGAGCACGGCACAAAGGCAAAAGAACTTTCTGAGGCCAACGAAAACAAAATCCGCAAGATTGTTGAAGAAGGAAAAATCGAAGGTAATCTCAAGCGTGAAGTTTCTGCAAACATCAAGCGCCTCAAAGATATCAAATCATACCGTGGTACACGCCACATGAAGCGTTTACCAGTACGTGGTCAACGAACCAAGACCAATTCCAGAACTGTTCGCGGAAATGTTCGCAAGACCATGGCAAGCGGACGCCGAAAGGAATCAAAAACATAATTATATGGGAAAGAAACGAATTATTACAACTGAAGGAGTCGAAGGAAGTGTAGTCGCAGACAATGCGGCACGTGCTTCTGCTAAAGCTCCAAAAAAGAAGCATACTGCCGGCACACTTCACGTGGAGGCTACTTTTAACAACACAAAAGTTGTTTTCTCAGACAAACAGGGCAATACACTTTTTTGGTCATCAGCTGGTAGTCTTGGCTTCAAGGGTGCAAAGAAAGGCACGCCATTTGCTGCTTCAAAAGTAGGCGATGTTATTGGCGACAAGGCCAAAACACTTGGTATCAAGGACGCAGATGTAGTCATTGTTGGCGTAGGATCGGGGCGCGAGCCAACTGTCCGAGCATTTATGGCTCATGGTATCGAGATTACTGAGATAAGAGACGCCACTCCTGTCCCGCACAATGGAGTCAAGCAGAAGAAACCTCGTCGCGTATAAAGCATATCAATATTAAGAAATCATCAATTAATTATGAAAACCGGTCCAAAGTTTAAAATCTGTCGTCGCCTCGGAGCTCAAGTGTTTGAAAAATGTCAAACGCCTAAATTTGTCATGGCTGATGCCAAGAAAGGTGGCAAGGGCAAACGAGGAGGCAAAGCAGCGACCAACTATGCAATCCAGCTTCTCGAGAAACAGAAAATGCGCGTATCATACGGAGTTACAGAAAAGCAGTTCTACAACTATGTAAAGAAAGCTATCGACACCAAGAAGGGCTCGCCTTCAGACAAGCTCTCAGAATCCCTCGAACGCCGTCTCGATAACGTTGCCTACAGACTTGGATTTGTAAGCGCACGTTCAGCAGCTCGCCAAATGGTTGCTCACGGTCACCTCACCGTCAACGGCAAACGTGTCACTGTCCCTTCATACAATGTTTCAGTCGGAGACGTTGTAGCAATTAGAGAGGGTTCAAAGAGTAAGGGTATTTTTCAGAATTTGGAAGCCAGACTCAAGAACTATACTGCACCTTCTTGGCTATCATTTGATGCCACCAAGCATACAGCTGTAGTCAAGAGTTTGCCGAGAGAGCCTGAGTCATATTTGGACTTTAACGCTGTGATCGAGTTCTACAGCCGTTAAACATATTTTTTGTCACCAATAGTCGCATATTATTAATTTATTTAAATGCAACATATGTCGGATATGCACATCGTGCTTCCATCGAAGCCGAAAGTAGTAAAAGAAGAAGGGAATACTGGCGTCTTTGAAATAGACGCTCTTAACCCAGGCTACGGACAGACATTAGGCTCCAGCATTCGCCGGATAATTCTTTCATCGCTCCCAGGAGCGGCAGTTACGACAGTCAAGATCGATGGCGCAAGCCACGAGTTTTCAACTATAGATGGCATCAAAGAAGACGTCATCACTGTTTTGCTTCACTTGAAGCTAGTACGTTTTAAGCTTACAACTGACGAACCGCAAGTAGTTTCTATTTCTGTAAAGGGTTCAAATGTTGTTACCGCAGCTGATATTCAGGTTTCAGGTCAAGTTGAAATTTTAAATCCGGAACAGTATATCTGCGAGCTCACCGACAAGAGCGCAAAGCTGAACGCCGAAATCGGTGTTTCTCGTGGGCTCGGTTTTGTTTCAAAGGAAGACCTCCACAAGGATAAGATGGATATTGGCACCATTGCACTCGATGCAACATTTTCTCCAATTCGCCGAGTTTCGTACGAAGTTTCAGATATGCGTGTTGGCGATCGAACAAACTTCAATAGACTCCGTATCTCTATCGAAACAGATGGTTCTATTTCTCCTCGAGAAGCCTTGATTTCGTCTATCAAAACAATGATCAGTCAACTCAAGTCGATTGCTGAAATCAAAGAAGATGACCCAGAGCCAGTTATTGTTTCCTCAAAAGACGAGGAGGCAGAAGCAAACGAAGAAGGGGGAGAAGAAATGGCAGAAACACTTAAGACTCGCATAGACACGCTCGATATCTCTACAAGAACACTCAATGCACTCCAGGCTTCTAATATTCGCACTGTTGGCGGTATCGCTCGCAAGCGCAAAGAAGACCTTCTCGATATCGAAGGTATCGGCGAGAAAGGAATCCAAGAAATCAAGAAGGCTCTCGGAAACTTCGGTATCACTCTAAAAGAGTAATCAATTAACCTATATGCGACACCACGACAACAAACGAAAATTCGGATTGGAGAGAAAGGGACGCGCAGCGCTCATGCACGGCTTGGCTTTTAACTTACTCAACAAAGAGAAAATAATGACAACGGAGGCAAAAGCCAAAGAACTACGACCTTTTGTCGAAAAACTTGTCACTCATGCCAAGACAGATACATTGGCAAAACGCAGACTTGTTGCTGATCGACTCATGGGCAAAAAGACAATTACCAAGAAACTATTTGAAGAAATTGCTCCTAGATACAAGACTCGTCCAGGCGGATATCTTAGGATCACTAAGCTTCCACCTCGCATCAAAGATAGCGCGAAGATGGCAGTGATCGAGTTTGTATAGAAAACGCCAATTGACTTAAGAGCCTAAATTTGGTAAAAGATAGTCACAAACATTATGGAATTCAAAATTGATGCACAAGGGAAAACAGTTGGACGAGTCGCTTCTGAAGCGGCGCATATTCTCTTGGGCAAAAATGACCCATCTTTTGAGAAGAATACAAGCTCTTCTAATCGTGTCACTATCATCAACGCCTCAAAGGCCGAAGTGAGCGAAAAAAAGCAGGAAGAGACCACTTTTACTCGCTACAGCGGATACCCAGGTGGATTCACAGAAGAAAAAATGAGCGATGTTATTGCCAAGAAAGGCTTTACAGAGATTTTCGAGCGAGCAGTTGGTGGCATGATTCCAAACAATAAACTCAAGAAAGAGATTTTAAAACACTTAGTAGTGAGCGAATAATATATTTTATGCCTGAAACTAAAGCAAAAACTACAAAGCGTTACATCGAAGCAATTGGCCGCCGCAAGACTGCGACTGCCCGTGTTCGCCTTACGCCTTCTTCGAAAAATACATTTATGGTTAACGACAAGGAAGGTCACGAATATTTTCCAACAGCAGAACTCAAGTCAATCATGCACGCAGCTTTTGAAGGTATCAAAAGTGAAGAACACTACGATGTATCAGTACACGTGAGTGGTAGTGGTATTCATTCGCAAGCTGAAGCAGTACGCCATGGTATTTCCCGCGTTCTCGTTGAAATAAATGCTGAGTTACGTGGCGAACTCAAGAAACTCGGTTTCCTCAAGCGCGATCCACGAGCCAAAGAACGCCGTAAGTTCGGCCTCAAGAAAGCTCGCAAAGCTCCACAGTGGTCAAAACGCTAGTAGAAAGAAAAATCCCCCAATGGGGGATTTTTCTTTCTTTGATTGAGGTAATAAATACTTTGGGATAAAAAACTCGCGCTAGGCGCGAGCGTGTTTTTGTTACTGTAGCATTAGATTTCTCGAATGCTTCTTTTTCTTTTTAGAAACTTCGAGTGGTATTAGAAATGCATCAGACGATTCTTGTGGAAATGCCTCGGCAAGTGATCCGACAAGCGTAATAATCTTCTTGAGTAATTTTCGTAGCTGATAAATACAGCTTGCGAGAACTTTGTTTTGAAACCTCTCAGTTCGCAAAGTAATTTGATCGTAAATTGCTTTGAAGAAAAGAGATAATTCCATCTCAATAGAATCTAGTGGGCAAGTGATTAGTTTGAGGTACTTGATACAGTGATGTACTACTTCTAGTGAAGAAATATTTTTGTATTTCTCCATACTGAGTGCATTCAAGCCTTCAATTATTTGCCTAACATGAGCAATTTCCTTTAAAAAGAAAAAAGCTTCATTTTTTGATTCGTAAGCTCTATCTAGTAAATAGTGCTTTACCTTTGTGGTAAGGCACATATAGCTTAGATAAAACTTGTGCTCGACATCTGGTAGGTGTGCATGAATATAATCTTGCAACACATCTGATGTGTCTTTGGTGGGTAGGGCCATAGTTTCGGGTTTTAGTTTTGTGGTACTTCTATTTTTATGTTACCAGTATTTTTACCAAAGCTACACCTACAAGTGTGGAAATGTTTCTCGAAATGGCGAAAAATCAATATTTTGCTATACTTTCCCCATGTCGAAAAACTACTACGTGACCATTGGTCTTGAAATTCATGCCGAGCTGAAAACACAGACTAAAATGTTTTGTCGGTGCAAAAATGATCCCAATGAGGCACGTCCCGATGTCAACATCTGTCCTGTTTGCATGGCCCATCCAGGCGCACTGCCTGTTGCCAACAAAGAGGCCGTCAAGCAGGTAATCCGTGTTGGCCTAGCTGTGGGAGGCGCTATTGCTGATTTCAGCGAATTTGATCGCAAAAGTTACTTTTACCCAGATATTCCAAAAGGCTACCAGATTTCCCAATATAAATACCCAATTGTTTCAGGAGGAAAGCTGGCTGACTTTGAGCTTACCAGAATTCATCTGGAAGAAGACACCGGCAATTCCAAGCATGATCGTGGAAATTATTCTCTTGTTGATTTCAATCGAGCAGGTGTTCCGCTTATGGAGCTTGTTACTGAACCCCATACATTTGAGTCTGCTGAACTTGCTGGTACAGCTGCAGCAAAATTTGCTCGCGAGTATCAGCTAGTACTGTGGTATTTAGGAGCATCTGAAGCAAATATGGAAAAAGGTGAAATGCGTGTCGAAGCCAATATTTCTGTGACAACTGACCCAAAAGTTTTTGGGACAAAAGTTGAGGTCAAAAATCTCAATTCTGTTCGTAGCGCAGAAAGAGCTATCAAGTATGAAGCTGCGCGCATGATTGAGCTTATTGAGACAGGCGAGGGAATCAAAATCACACAGGAAACTCGTGGTTGGGATGAGGCCAAACAGAGCACTTTTTCTCAGCGTTCAAAAGAAGAAGCACAAGACTACCGTTATTTCCCAGATCCGGATCTTCCCAAAATGAAATTGTATGAAATTTTTGATTTAGAAAGTCTTAAGAAAGAATTACCCGAATTGCCGGATGCAAAACGCGAGAGATACCGTGCTGATTTTGGTATCAAAGATGAGGATATTGAAACATATATAAATGACATGGCATTAGGTATTTGGTTTGAAGACATTGCAAAGTTACTCAAATCACGCGAGAAAATCAAAGTCGCCTCAAACTACATTACTTCAGACTTCATTGGTCTCAAAAAAAATCACCCAAATACTGTAATGATTTTGCCGGAAAGGATTGCGGAGCTTATGGCAATGGCGACCGACGGAACACTTTCTTCGCGTGCAACAAAGAATATTTTGGCTATCATTTGTCTACCGAACGAACAGGGCATGATGGACAATCGCTCGCCAATGCAAATTGCCGAGTCCGAAGGCTTGCTCCAGAAAAATGACGAAGGTGCTCTCAAAGCTATCACTGAAAAAGTGATAGCCGACAATCAAAAAGTAGTTGAAACCTACAAAGCCGGCAAAGAAAATGCCCTCATGTCGCTCGTCGGCATCATTATGAAAGAGACTAAAGGCAGCGCGAACCCACAGCTTGTACAGAAAATTCTTAAAGAACTGTTATAATAGTCAAATGATTGTAAAACAAACTCCTGACAAATTACGTGTTGCTATCAATGGCTTCGGCCGTATAGGTAGAGCATTTCTCAAACTTGCATGGGAACGCTCGGAAATAGAAATTGTCGCAGTCAATGATCTTGGCTCTATTGATTCGCTTTCATACTTACTCAAGTACGATACTGTTTACAAAAAATGGAGTAAAAATGTTTCTACAACTAAAAACACTATTGTGATCGACGGCAAAGAAGTTCTGTACCTTTCTGAAAAAGACAGCACCAAGCTTCCTTGGAAAGCTCTAGATATAGATGTTGTGGTAGAATCAACCGGACTTTTCACTTCATATGAAGGCTCCAAGTTCCATCTCGATCAAGGCGCAAAGCACGTAGTTATCTCAGCTCCGGCAAAAGACAGCGAGGGTGCGCAACAAACACCGACCATTTTACTTAGTGTCAATGAAGAACAATTTGGCACTTGCCCGATTACTTCCAACGCCTCTTGTACAACCAATGCCGCAAGCCCGCTAATCGCAATACTCCACGAGGCTATTGGTATTGAGAAAGCTATTCTCAATACCGTCCATGGCTACACGGCCTCGCAGGCGCTCGTCGACGGCCCATCCAAGAAAGACCTACGTGAGGGTCGTGCTGCGGCTCAAAACATCGTGCCGAGCTCTACTGGGGCTGCAATCGCTGTCGCCAAAGCATTTCCTGTACTTGAGGGTTTGTTTGATGGGATTTCAATTCGTGTACCAGTTCCAGCTGGCTCAATAGTCGATGTTACTTTTATCGCCAAGAGAAATACGACAGCCGAAGAAGTCAATGAACTACTCAAGAAAGCCGCGATGCAGGATCGCTGGCACAATATTTTTTCTGTGACAGATGAGCCACTCGTCTCGAGCGATATTCTCGGTACATCGTATGCTTCAATTGCTGACCTTGCCATGACTCGCGTTGTTGGCGGAAATTTGGTAAAAGTAATGGGATGGTATGATAATGAAATGGGGTATACCCATACGCTTGTTGAGCACGTGATTAAGGCGGGGCGAACTGTTACTAAATAATCAGAGATTAAATATGGGAATTGAAGAAAAATGGAACAACAATAACGAGGGTTTTGATGCCGTTATGAGAGGGCTAGAAGAAGTCGGTAAAAATATTGGTGAAAATACTGACAATGTTCAACTTGAAGGATCTGCATTAGAAAAAGAAAAGAATGAAACTGTACAGATGGAACTCCTGAAGCAGAGGCAGACCTTGGTAAAAGCTATAGCAAATACAGATGATTTCGCTAGGAAGGGCTTATTGGAAGAAGAACTTGCCAATCTTGAAAAGAAAATGGAGAGTGTTGACAATGATTTGTCTATGGCCGCGTAATTCAATATGAAGATCTATTTTGCTTCTGACCATGCTGGCTTTGAACTCAAGGCCAAGCTCATAAAAGATCTGGAAGATAGCAACTATGAAGTTGAAGATCTTGGTGCACACGAATTTGAGCCATCTGATGATTATCCTGATTTTGTCACAAAAGTTGCCAAAGCAGTTGCTTCAGATTCATTAAGCTATGGCATAGTTGTTGGTGGCTCCGGACAAGGTGAGGCAATGGCAAGCAACCGCGTCCACGGAGCGCGTACTGCGCTTTTCTATGGCCCTGTGTCGCCAAAGCAAGCAATTGATGTGAGTGGCGAGCTGAGTAGCGATCCATACACCATAGTTAGACTTTCTCGTATGCACAACAATGCCAATGTACTTTCTATAGGAGCACGATTTGTTTCGTACAATGAAGCAGCGACTGCGGTAAAGATTTTCTTGGATACGCAGTTTTCTGACGATGAGCGACACGTGCGAAGACTTTCCAAATTTTAAATTAATTTTTTCTTCATCTTGATATGGCAGAGATAATCCCCGCAATTTTACCAGAATCAGTATCTGACATCCGCAACCAGGTCGCGGCAGTTTTGGGTAAGGTTAAAATAGTGCAAATAGATATGGTTGATGGTGTTTTTGCTCCCAACCAAACCTGGCCATACAATGGCGAAGATACAAACTTTATCGAAGAACTCGAGGCTGAGCGTGAGGGTATGCCATTTTGGCAAGAAATGAACTTTGAGCTCGACCTCATGGTAAAGAATGCCCACGATCACCTAGACTATTTCTATAAATTCGCTCCAGCAAGAATTGTACTTCATGCCGAGGCTGAGGGCGACGAGGAAGAGTTTGCCAATTTTGTTGAAGCCATTGACCCGTACATTCGCGACAACACTGAAATAGGCGTGGCATTCAATGTTGAT
>JBDKLD010000006.1:0-15776 GCA_039795715.1 Candidatus Parcubacteria bacterium
AGGAAGCTTGCTGTGTCTTCGGACTTCATCATCCACCAAGCCTCGTCGACGACGAGCAGACGCTTTTTGATGTCACGACGAACAGCATTCCAGATATAGTGCGTGACGATGTACATAGCGACTGGCTTGAGCTCGTCTTCCATGTCGCGGACAGAGAAAACCACGAACTTTTTATTGATGTCGATATTGGTTGGCTGGTTGATGAAGTTTGCCCACGATCCACGAGTGTATTTGGTGAGGCGCTGGATGATAGACTCGCTCCCCTCCATACCAGAGAGCACCATTTCAAAGTCAGAGAGTAGTGGTGGTTCGATATTGGCAAAGTCAGAATCGGGGGTGATGTCCTTGATGGCATAGGTTTCGGTGACTGCGCGGTCGATCACGGCATCTTCTTCTGGTGTCAGCCCACCGAGCATGATACGGAAAAGCCCGACGAGGTTGATAGTGTTTGATCTCAAAATATCGGCAGCGGTTTCATCTTCTCGTGGCACAGGCAAATCAAATGGATTGATATGGTGTTCAGATGAGAGTGCGATGTTGAAAAATCGTCCACCGACAGCTTCAGCGAGATAGAGGTATTCGTGTTCAGGGTCGATGACGATGACTTCTGTATCAAACATGAGCGTACGGAGAATTTCGAGCTTGGTTGTATATGATTTTCCAGAGCCGGATTTAGCGAAAATAATCGAGTTGTAGTTTTCGAGAGAAAAGCGGTCGAAAATAACAAGCGAAGCATTGTGGCGGTTGACGCCGTAGAGAATACCTTTGTCTGAGGTCAGATCAAAAGAAACGAAAGGGAAAATAGACGACAACGGCTCGGAGTTGAGCTTTTGGTGGACATTGAGCTGGTCATTGCCCATTGGGAGCGTGCTATTGAAGCCGTCTTCTTGGAGAAAGAGCGCAGGCTTGAAGTAGACGAGGCGAGATTCGAGGATGGACTTCATTTCATTTTCGGTTTTGAAGAGGTCATTTTCATTGTCACCATAAATAGTGACATAGAGTCCAACATCAAAAATCTTCTCTTGGGCTTGTTGGAGGTTGTCGCGGAGAGATTCGAGGTCGCGGTAAGCTGTGTCGAGTACGGGGTCACGCACGAGTCCCCTAGCCTCTCGAGCATTGATTTGGCTTTGGACTTCGGCGACTTTTTTCTGAAATGTGCGCAGAATTTTCGTGGTCTCGATCGGGTGAATGAAAATAGAAACGTCAAAAATCTTGTCGAGGTTGATGATCGGTGAAAACCAATTGTCGGTGAGGTAACGTGGATATGAAATGACGAAGTATGTACGAGCGATCTTACCACCGAGGTTAATAGACTTTGGCTCAACTTTGAGTGCTGGTGGCGCAATCATGTCTTGGAATTCCAAGGTTGCTGCCTGGTAGATTTCTTGTGGCAGAGTCGGCAAAGCCGTTGTTGTATCGGTACCCTTTTTATTTAAAAGTGAATCAAAAATTCCCATATTATTGTGCGGACGAGAGTCCCTCGCCTGGGTTAAATGCCTTATAGAAAAGTTCGACTATTTCTTCACTGCCAAGCTGGGCAGTTCTCACGCCAACACGCGAAAGTCCTTGGGTGACGACGGCGATGCGTTGCTCGAGCTGACTGCGAGCTTCTTCGAACTGGGTGGTGTCGATGGCTACCCTTCCCGTACTACTCTTTTTGCCAAAACTCGAGAGTAGTCCACCGATGCCTTTTGAGGCAGTGAGAGTAACAGGGCTAAATGAGACAACGACAAAAAAACTTTTTTCCATAATATTGGTTTGCTCAGAAAAAGCTCGGATGAATTCGATGTACTCCTTTGTTTGGATTTTGAGTAGTGGCTCAACTTGGTCTTGCATGCGCGCTTCGAGTGTCGCCAAGTATGGTCGCATGTCACGACGGCGTGACTGGATGACGATTTGCGTGGAAAACTCTAGCGTATTGAGAAAGTTTTGAAATTGCATGAGGATACCGATCTGCTCATCAGCTGACTTGAGCGACAAGTTTACTGAGGTGGCGAGTAGAATAGCCCGCAAGCCACCATCTTTGAGAACCATGATGCCATCGCGTACTTCACTAATCGCAATAAAGTTTTGAGTCGGTTTGCCGACAGGTGCCATATGAGACAATAATACCCTAGTTTAGTTTATAATCTACTGCTTTTTTGAAGCATCGAGCACGTCGAGGCTCCAAGAAATGTCTTTCAGTCGTGATTCGGATAGTTTCGTGATGAGTGGGTCAGCTCCTTTTGCTGTTGTTGTTTTGCCGGCGTTTTTCTGGGTTGGTGATTTGTGCCAAACGTACAATTTTGATGCTAACTGGTAGCGAATCCAGGCTTGCATGATGGTGATGAATGGTCGATTGTAGACTTTGTAGAAAGCGAGCAACAGAGCGAGAAGCGCGGCCCCAAGCCCAATTGGAATTCCGATGAGTAACGGCAGAGTTTTAAAAGAAAGGTATGCCATAAATGCGCCACCAAGCATGTAGATAAATTGCTTGAAGGTAAATGGCCCAAATATTTTGTCTTCAATATCGATGAATTGCGGTGTCCTAAACTGCATACATATATCATATACTAAAAAACGCGTTTGCACGCGTTTTTTTACTGAACTATTTCTCGGTATGGGTCTGAGGGAGACTTTTTTTCTTGGGCTTCTAAAATTGTGGCTTGAGTCGGGATTGGTTTTTTGTCTTCATACCTAGTTTTTTCTGGTGGGCTGATTACCGTGCTGTTGAGTTTTGATTTTATCAGGTGAGAAAATTGACTTGGACTGGCTTTGGGTGGATTTTCGAGAGTGGAAAGCAGTCCTTCGCGGTCGAGATCAGCGCCATCGCTCGTCTCAGGCGCATCTTCGTTTATCACCACCCCAGAGTGCGCGAGTACTTGTTTCTCTATTGATGCCGCGGCTGTGCTTGGTGGGACAGATACCTCGGTTGGTGGATGTTCGGCAGTTAGCTCGATGCCTGTTTTCAAGAAAATATTTTCCATTGGCTTTTCTTCTGTTGCTGTGTCCTCTGTTGCTTCGCCCTCAGCCCCGACCCTATTAAGCTCAGCTTCATCTTCTGATGCCAAGAAATCAATCAATGCTTGGCGAACATTCTTGAATATTTTTTCATTTACATCAGCGATGATGTTGCCAATTATTTCATTCGGCAAATTGAGCTCCTGCTTGAGGCTTTTGGAATATTCATCTGGGTGAACGATGCCGACGAGCACCATAACGGTTTCGATCTGCAGTGTCCCCATCTGGTCTACATGCAATCCATATTTTTTCCCAATTGTAGCTATCTCTTGATCCCAATGTATCGTCTTGAGTGAATCTTGAATATACGAAGGCAACTGAGCAACTCTATCGGCTATTATTTTTTTTGTTTCTTCATTCATTTTATTTTGTCAGAGGACTTATGTTGTTGATGATGGACCAAATGGATTGTAGGTAGTGTTGGTTTTGCTTGTGTCGGTAGTAGTTTCAGTAGTAGTGTTGGTGTTCGTGGTGTTCATCTCTGTGTTAGCATTACTGATTCCCATGTCCGTAGTCGGCTCGGTTGTTGGTTCGGTATTTCCCGCTGGCTTAATTGGTGGAGTAGCTTGTGCTGGTCCCTCTGCCGGTTCCCTTCTCATGAAGCCTTGGACTTCTTTGCGTTCTGGAATTACAGTATTTTTTGTGTTACTAGCTGTACTGTTATTGCTTGCCACCTTGCCTGTCGTACTCACTGTGTTTCCTGTAGTTCTAGCTGTTTTGGCAATTTCATTTACGGTACTGAAAGCTCTGTTCTGGTCTGCTCCGCTTGTTGTTGACTGGTTACGCATATCCCGGTTGCTTGTTTGGTCAGGTTTGTAGCCAACTTGAGTTTCTCTATATGCTTTCTTCCATATCTCACCTTTACCCACGCCACCACCAACGTTGAGATCTATCTTACTGTTACTAATATTTATTTGAGGCGTACTACTGTCACCTTTTAGATTGATTACTTTACTATCCCCAATATCTTTTTTATGTTCATCTACTCCACTGATGCCGTCGACTCCTTTTCCTGTCGACTCGGAGCCCCCACTACCTTTGTATGTATAGTTTACCATTGGCGCTGATGCTCTAGGACCTCCGCTCTCTGTTTTCTCCACTGTTTGTGTTTCTGGTTTTGGTTCGTTGCCCGAAGGAATGTTTGGGGTATTTTTTACCGCATTCGTAACGTCAGCGTTGCTATTGACGACAACAATTTTAGGAACTTCAGTTGGCTTGCTCTCTACTGTGCCAAATTTATTCGCCATGACGATGTTGTTCGCTTTGTCTTTGTTGTCTGCTGGTTTTGTCTCCCCTGTTTTAATTACTGTTTCTCCTGTCGTGACCAAAGGTGTTGGGTTTGTCGTGGTCTGAGGATTTACTTCTATGCCAGCTGTGTTCGATGTCGTAGCCACAGGTGCATTTGTTGTGGTTTGAGGATTTTCCGTTATGCCACCAGTGCCAGATGAGGTGCCTGTAGATGTACCGTTTGTCGTGGTTGGGTTAGTGCCTGTATCAGGTCCGTCAGGGAACGTTTTTTTATCATTAGGAGCAAATACGTCTGGTTGGTTTTGCGAATTGTCAGGACTCGGAGGTTTTTGAGCTGGCTGTACTGGATTGATAATTGGTTCAGAGAAGCTTGAATTGTAGCCCCGGCCGAATGGTTGGTAATTGCTATTGTTATTTTGAGAATTTGCGTTGTTGTTTTCGTTGCCAGAATCTTTCTTGTCGTCTTTTTTCTTATCTTTTTTATCTTCAGCTTTTTCGTCTTTACCCATTACTTTTTTGAGTTCATCTGCGAGTATTTCTTGGTCGGTCTTGCTTGCCTTTTGGTTCTTTCTAATTTTATTTATTGATTCTTTTCTAGCTTTACCACTAAATGTTGTTGCTTTGGTAAATGCACCAACCCCAGCACCAATTTTTGCTCCAAGGGCTGCCCCAACAGCCGTACCTAATACTGGAACAAATGATCCAGCTACTGCACCGATTGCAGCTCCCGCCGCTGCTTTTCCAGCTGCCCCACCTGCCATCTGTACCTCGAGGTAATTACTTGATTCAAGATCTTTCGCGTAGCGCTCCTTTCTTTGGTTATTTTCAAAACCAATTTTCTTTATTTGGTCTTCTACGTCATCTTTTGCCGATTTACTCTTTGCTTTTGCTGCAGCTTTTACAGCCTCAGCATCTTTAAGTTCACTGCCACCCTTTGCTTTCCTTGTCTCTTCATCGTCGTCTGCGGTGATACCCTTTGCCTTCTCTATTTCCCTGACTTTTACAGAAGCCTCATCTGCCTCCTGATCAATTTTTTTCTTTTTGAGCTCAAGATCTGATAAATCTGTTTTTAGTTTGTTGGTATCCCTAACCTCAAGAAGTTTTGTAACTGCCATTTCTTTTTCAACTTGTTTCTTTTTTTGTTCCACGTAACCACCCTTAAGCTCTTCTTTTCTGAAAGATTTAAGTCCAAGTGTTTGATTCATGTTGTAACCTGTCCCTTTGCCGACAGCGTCACCGAGTTTTGTGTTGCGCATATCATACGTGGCTTTCTGAGCTTTGTCTCCGACGAGTGCCATGTTTCTTCCAGCGGCACGTACTAAACTATTTTTGCTATTTGCCCATTTTTCTCCACGAGAAAGCATGGCATTACCAGCTACTCCACCAATGTATTTTCTACCAATCATAGACGCCCCTCCCGTCGCAATTCCAAGCGCGGCGCCACCGACAAAACTACCGACTTTTCCGAGTGTTTCGCCAAAATCTCCAGCAAGTGATTCTGCCATACTTTTGGTCTTCAACAACAAGAAAGAGATAACTGCAAGTGGTATCAAGACAATCATAAATCTACCTGTCGTTGTTTGATTACCTATCGAGCCAACGAGTGACGGACCATTCAGGAAAGAAATAATCAAATAAATCATGAGCATTGCGATCACAGGCATGATAGACATTTCAACCAAGCTTTTCAGCCAAGCATCAAAATCAAGATATTTCTTACCTGCTTGGCCACCGACGGTTTTGAGCGCAGGCATAGCAAGGGACAAGAACGCCAGTGGCGCAAATATCATAGCCAGCCAAATACCAGCAGTTCGCGCAATAAAGAGCCATGCCAATGAGAAAAATACGTATGCAGCGACGAGGTTGACGATTGCGCCAACAAAAGAGAAAAGCGCGTAATAGCCTGCAAATTCACCTGCTGACATCTGGGTGCCAGTACTTATTGGCCCAGCCGGAGAGTCAATAGTCATGGTGTCTGCGATCCCATCGAAAATTTTTATTGGATTGAACTTTGCCGCAAAAGCTACAGAGATGCCTTTGTCGCCTGATGGTGCCTTGATCTCTTGTTGGGTACCTTGCGTACTTTTGACCGTGATGCTGTTGTAGAAAAAACGAGAAGTGATGTTGCCGAAATCAACAATAACTTTAGTTAAAAAGAGACTGAAGTTGATCGTGAGAGCGACCAAGATCACCATGCCGATCAGTCTCTCTTTTTTCTGCCCGAGAATAGTAGTAATTGCAACGAAAACTAAAATAAATATAAAGAAAATATTTGCCAAGTCGCGCATGATACGCCAGCCATCAGTCACAAAACTGTGGTCACTCACGGGATATGAACTGCTGTTGATCGAATACCCTATCCCCCAGTCCATGATGTTACCCGCGAGTGCCATGACAACTGATGTTGGCGTAAATATGACGTAGTAAATAATCTGCGCGACACAACCCATAATGGAAGAATCTGCTGAAATGAAACCACAAGATGGGAGGCCGGTTTTTGGGTCGGTTTGTGCAACGCTTTGGACTTGTCCTGAATATATATTTATTGCTGGCGCACTTGAAAGTGAGGTTCCTGATGCGGGTGATGTTTGCGCGGTCTGAGTATCCATCAAATGCATTTTGTTATTACTATCAATAATTACAAGCGCAATTATATAATTTTTGGCTGGTGTTAGTGTAAAATTTGGTGGACCAGACGGCATTGTTCTTTGTGTTACAGCATTACTAGTATCAATAGGAACGGGAACTACACCAACAAATTGTGGGCCTCCTGCTTCATTACTTAAAATAACAATCATAGCAGCCTGGCTGTTTTGCGCAGTCTGGCCACCTTTGAGGTTGCTCCAAATAGCTGCACTGCTATTACTCTGAATATCAAACTTTACTCCTATGTTAAAACCGTCTGTATATTTTGTTACACCAGTTACTGTATAAAGGACCCCACTAATACCATTTACAATACCCGTAAGATAACCAACTGAGGACAGATTACTTGCAGTAATCTGTCCTGTAAGTTGCGCCTCCGCCTTCTTTACATTGACACTAAAAAACCCCGCTACCAAAAAAATGGTAAGGAAAATAGCTTTAAGTATCCGATGATCCTTGCTTTTCATTATCAACAATAAGTATACCGCAGATTTATCTGAAAAGTCGCAAAATGTGTGAGAAAAACCTAGCCAAGAATTACTTTAGTAAGCGTTGATGTGGTCTTCGAATATGCCAGTACCAAAATCAACATCAGGACCACCTGCGTTTGTGTAGTGACCAATATATACATCAGTTGTGAGTTGGTGCGCTGCGGTGATCACTATTCCATTCAAAAAACTACTACTCTGAGGCAATAAACTGTACGGTGTTGTTCCGGCAGGATTCCAGCCATGGTTGGCAAAATCTGCTGGGAAAATAGGCAAAGCTTCCTTGTAGTGGCGACGAGTCAAGCTGTGTGCTGCTGGATTGAGTCCGCCTTGCGCAACAGGACCTATTTCCGTGAGGCAAGATCGAAACAATCCAGTGTCGTAGTCTGCCAAGTAGTCGACTTCTTGGTCGGCAAGCGCAATATCACCAAGAGATTTATCTACATCGGGTGCGGACTTGAGGTTTACCACAAGTCGAGAGAAAATACGTAGTTGATTCTTCATAAAAGCGTCAAATGAAGTTTGTTGCGCGGGAGTTGGGTTGTTGCCAATATTGTTCACTGCTTCATTTGCTTTGATTGCGATGTACATGTTTTCAAGTCTCCTCGCCATTGCTCTAGCTGTGCCTATGGCCTCAGTGTTCGTGGTGAGGACATTGTTGTAATTGGCTTTCTTGTTGTATTCCTGCTTTGCTAGTATCGACATAGACGGCATCCATGGACTAAGTGTCAAGTCATATCTATCAGCAATTTGCTCTTTGTACCCCGGCACGCCACCGTACATTGTTTTGAGTGTTTGCCAGATAGCATTGTAAGCATTGAGTGGGTTTTGATCCAATTGTGCTGTGTAACCAGTAAAATCTTGGAGCACTTTTTGGGCAACCTGAGCTCTTCTTACAGCAGCAATATCCTCTGCCTGAAGGTCGCTGAAAACACTACCAAGATCCTGCACAGCTGTCTGGGCTGTTTGGAACCAATCAGGTCGTGGGCCAGGGACGCAGTAGTCAACAAGATTGATCCATTTGACAACATTACTTATTGCAGAATTGATGTAGCCGAGGGCATCAGCGTAGACATACTGCATGGTGATGAGCCCCCCGTCACAGTTGGCACTCGTTGGTCCAAAGTTTGGATCATTTGGGTTGGCTGGATTGTAGAAACAGTCAGTGTCGAGGGCAAGAGGTGTTCCTATTGGTGGAGGTGGTGTGTTTGCTGGGTAGATAGCGAGCTTGAGATCAAAGTTTTGGTTTTGGTTGTACCACTGGTCAGCTTCGGCATTGCCGGTACCAGATGTGTTGCCGAGTGTGCTTGCATTGCTATTGGTGCCGTATCCCCCAAGAGTCTGGACATTGGTTCCACCAGGATTGCTATTGTCACTAGTGAGAGAGGCTACACCCTTATTGAAGAGTTGCTTGATGAGCGCGTCAAAAATCGCGGAAATACTTTCATTGATTTCGTCAGCGAGCAAAAGTTGTTGGTTGGAGTTGCCAAGCGCAATGTGCATTTGCTGAGCAATGGCAGTGCCAGGGGTTTTTGTTTCCCAGCCATCAGGTGCACAAGTATGTTTTCTGAGCCATGTTTTTGCTAGGGCAGTGTCAGGGTCATTGGGATCATTTTGGGCTTGAGCGGTTGCTTGTGCTCTGTCAAATGAAGGGTCAGCACTCGCTGGCTCGTAGTCTGTTGGGTTGATGCACTTTTTCAGGGCTAGAAATCCACCAGATTGCTCGAGCTCTTTGGTTATTTGCTGTACTGGGTTGCTGTATTGCTGTGCGTCGTTGACTACAGGTCCGACATTGTTGACGGCTTGGATGTATGAGGTGAAAGGGTTGGCATTGCTTATCTGTGTAACTGCCAAGTAGCCATCCCATCCTCCACCATAGAGGAAGTCGCTCGTAAATGCATCAAAACGTTCCTTGTATGGCTTGTTGGTGTCGCCATCGTTGTTGAGTAGGTTGCCAGAAGAAACTTGAGCATTGTGATCGAGCTGGCCCTTGATGGAGTTGATGATATTCTGCGCAGTCAGTCTGCCAAAAGGAAAACGCGCTGGGTCAAAAGCAATTTCAGCTGTAAAGCTTGAGACGGTTTCATCTGCGACGCTGGTGAAAAAACTACCAGGGTCTTGGACAAAGGTTGGAGCGCCAGAAAAACCTGAATTTATCCAATTGAGCGTGGACTTGGTGATTTTAGCCAAGACAAGTTTGGACGCAGTGTAGGCGATAGAGTCGAGACAGCCTTCTTTGCCATGGGTGCCAGAGTCTCCTACGGGTACTTCGCCAGTGAGAGCGCCAGCCAAACTGTCGGTGGCAAATGTGAGCGCACTCGAAGCTTTGTCGAGGAGGCCACTACAGCCAAGCGCGGTGACCAAAATGTCGCCACCACTCACTTCATCAAAAAATCCCGCTGAAGCTACTTTTGGTTGGTAGAGAGCTGGTGAAATAATAAAAGACAGGATGAGTAGTGCGCTGAGGAATTTTTTGCTATACGAAACCATGCTATTTTATTATACCACTTGCTTTGAAGTAGTTGGTGAGATCAGTAATAGACTGGGTAAGTTTTGGCTCATGTTTTTCAAATTGCGCTATAGCTATCAAACCTACGATTGAGCTGTTCTCGACTTCGAGGATATTGTTCAGTATTAGTGACATATTGTAACTTTCGTTTATGACTGCCAGGTGCTTTTCTGTTGCGCTGGGTGGAACTTCCAAGCCCGCCAAACTTTTGGTAAAAGTAGAATATGTTTTGGCCAGAGACAACATGCCGTCTTTGGTAAGTTTTTCTGAACTAAAGAAATCAGCAATTACTTTTAATTCACTGCCCATGCCACCCTTTTTAGCAACCAGTGTCGCCGATTTTACTTTTGCGTAGTACGCATTCCTCGATGCTTTGTCGTCTTTGCCGGTTTTGATGTCAGATATTGTGTAATGATTTGGCAAGTCAACATCTTTACCGATGTTGGTGCTGAATTTTTGCGCAAGATTGGTAATATTGAATTGATTTAAATTGCCAGATTGTTTGAGTGCGATGAGGGTGCTCAAAAATTCTTTGGCTAATGTTTCGGTGGCGTCGAGATCTTCCTGCCCGTTTTGTGTACCGCTATTTTCTGCCATTTGCTTACGCTTTTTCTCCACGTAATTCTTGTCCGGCTCGCCAAATGTCGCAGGCATGGCAGGGTTTGTTCCCCATAGCGCTTCTTCCCAGTCTCGCAAGCCGTCGCCATCAGTATCTTTTTCAATTATATTTTCAGCAGTAGATGTCACTGTCTTTATCTCAGCGTTTTTTATTGCCGAGTAGGTTTTTGCATATAAAAATACTAAGTAAATAATCAGAAGCCCGACGAGAATACCAAGAGCTCGGAAAGTAAATTTTCTGCTCGGTAAATATTTTCTTGGGATTTTATCGAGAAGTGCCATAGCGAATTATAGAAAAAACAGGCACTGGCAATGGGATAGGTGTGTCAGTAAAGCAAAGCGGTATTGGTGTTATTGGGTATGAACCCAAGAAATTTTGTCCCGGTCTAGGAATTCTTCCCCCGGCAAATACTGTTGAAGTCGGCGTAAGATAGTATGGGTATGCAGGGAAAGTAAAGTTCGGCGGAACCAATGTCATTGGACCTACACCAGGACAAGTGACACCTGGTGTAAAAGCGTATATTACTCTTCCCCCTGTTCCCCGTAACAAGCTCGCATTTGCTGTTTGGGAAAATAAAAACAGAAATACAAAAACCGGAATTGCAATAGTGAGAAAAATATTTTTCATTACAAATAGTATACCCTACTTCACCAATTCTTGAACAAGCTTTTTCCACTGATCGATAGAAATATCTTCGGCGCGAGTATCGATCGGCATTCCGATGGTCGCGAAAGCTGACAGTATTTTTTCCTTTCCATATAAATCCGCCAAATTCCCAGCGAGCTTTTTGCGCTTGTGAGCAAATCCTGTCCTGACTATGGTGAAAAAGGCACTTTCATCGATGTTGGCAAAGTCTTGCTTGGAAATGTTGTCTATGGAGAGGATGGCCGAGTCGACTTTTGGAGGAGGGTTGAAGGCACCTGCGGGTACTTTTGCTACTATTTTCGGTGTTCCATAGATTTTAACCGCAACAGAAAGCAGACTTTCTTTGCCATCTTTTGCCACAATTCTCTCGGCGACTTCTTTTTGGATCAAAATCACCATTTTCTCAGGCTGGGAAGTGTTTTCGAGGAAAAGCCTGATAATGGCATTGGTTATGTAGTATGGAATGTTGGCGATTACCTTGTAGCTATGTGGCTTGGATTGTCCGCGTGCTGATTTTTCTCGCTCCATACCAAATATTTCTGAACCAATATTCAAGATATCTCCCTCTATTAGTGTGAGTCGCCCACCCTCTATTTCCTCTGAGAATTTCTCCTCCAACTCCGGCATAAGTTCCCTGTCTTTCTCTATTGCCATGACTTTTCCCGCAAAAGCCAGCAATTGCTCGGTAAGAATTCCCCTCCCGGGGCCAACTTCGACGATAATATCGTCTGCTTTTATGTCCCCGGCGTCTATTATCTTGTCGAGCGCCGATGTAGACGTCAGAAAGTGCTGGCCAAGGGATTTTTTGGCTTTACGGGCTTCTATTATATTGTCTTTTTCCCTTACCACTCCTTTGCGTGTGTCTTTTCTGCCGGAATGTGGGCGTTTTCCTCTATTTCTCATAGATCAAAGTATATCGTCTTTTCCCTATATGCGGGCTCACTACCTCCCCCGCCATTGGTCTTGTCGAGGAGTGGTTCTGGTATGTCGTATAGGAATTCTGATGGACTTCGCACCTCCTTGCTTCCATATATAGTACGGAACATGACGTGTGACATATATAGTTTCTTTTTTGCGCGGGTAATAGCCACATACATGAGCCGGCGCTCTTCCTCGGCGTCTTCTCTTGCAAGTCTTTGCCCATCACGTCGCATTGGGAAAAGTCCGTCTTCGAGTCCAGCGATGAAAACTGTATCGAACTCGAGGCCTTTGGCAGCGTGGATAGTCATCAGTCGCACACCCTCGGCTTTGTCGCGGTCGCTTTCATCGGCATCGCTTGCGAGCGCAGCTTCTGCCAAGAATTGTTCGAGACCAGTACCTTGCGGTAAATGATCGTAGCGAATAGCGAGCGTTACCAATTCTTCGAGGTTCATCAGTCGCTCGACATCATCGGCGCTCCCCTCTTTGAGCATTTTTTCAATGCCGGATTTTTCCAAAACAAATTTTACTGTTTCAGATGGCTTGCTTGATTCGGCAAAGTTTCGGATGTTGGCGAGTATGCCGTAGTACTCATTTATCTTTGCCATAGTTTTTGGCGGAATATCTACAGCCGACGGATTGTCTACGCTCATGAAAAGTTTTGCCAGCGTGACCTTGCCGATGCCACGTGCCGGCGTATTTATACTACGCTTCACATCTTCGTTACTTTTTGGGTTGAGTGCCGCGCGCAAGTATGCGAGTAAGTCGCGGATTTCTTTGCGATCAAAAAAGCGTACGCCGAGAACGGTGTATGGAACTTCTTGCGCGAGCATGGCTTCTTCGAGAATGCGTGATTGAAAGTTGGTTCGGTAGAGTACGGCGATTTCCTTGCCAGGGACGCCCGAGAGAATTGCATCTGCAGCATGTTGCGCGATGAATTGTCCTTCATTGCGTTCGTCGTAGCCTTCAAATGTTGTGATTTTTTCACCGTCGCCCATGCGAGTAAAAAGATTTTTCTCTATTCGGTTTTCATTTTTACGGATTATTTCATTGGCCGCGTCGAGAATTATTTTTGTCGAGCGATAGTTTTCTTCGAGCAATACCACTCTGGCCTCTGGATAATCGACTTCAAAACGCAAAATATTTTCTATTTGCGCGCCACGCCAAGTATAAATAGTTTGATCAGCGTCGCCGACGATGCAAATGTTCCGGTATTTTGCTGCGAGTAAATTTGCAAAACGGTACTGAACTTCATTGGTATCCTGGTACTCATCGATGTGTAAATGCGTATAGCGCATTTGATATTCTTCCAGGATATCGGGGCGCTTTTCAAAAAGGACAAGAGGCAAAAGGAGTAAGTCATCGAAGTCGACACTGTTCTGTTTTTTCAAATCAATCTGGTAAAAACCCCAAACTTGCGCGGCCAGTTTTTCCATCGGTGTACGAGCATTTTGTGTGTACTCTTCGAGAGTACGGCACTCATTTTTTGCCCGAGACATTTTCTCGCGGATACCACGTGGGTCATGGTCTTTGGGTTCATAGCCGAGGTCTTTGAGAATGCTTTTTATTATTGAAAGTCCATCGTCGGGGTCGAGAATGCTGAAATGTTTTGTGTAGCCGAGCACGGTCGCATACTCACGCATAATCGTTGCGCCAAGTGAATGAAATGTCGCCATCATCGGCATCGGCACGTGTGGTTCGAGGACGCTACGCACCCGTTCTCGCATTTCTCGCGCAGCTTTATTGGTAAATGTCACCGCCAAGATGTGCGCGGGAGATGTGCCGTGCTCAATTATATTTAATATCCTGTGAACAATAGTCTTGGTCTTGCCTGCTCCTGCTCCGGCAATAATCAAAAGCGGCCCGTTGATGTGACTTGCCGCTTCTTTCTGTCTTTCATTGAGCCCATTTAATATATCTCGCACGGAGATACTATACCTTATCTGTAGACATCATCAACAATTTGGTTGCTACGTACTTTAGGAACTGATCCTGGGTTAAGTGCGGCGTTTTCGGCATCTTCTTCGTCGAGAATGTTGTTCACAAATCGGCGAATATTTATGCCATCATTTTTCATTTTCTGCAAAGCTTGCTTGAGGTATGTTGCTGTCGGGATGTTTTCTGCTGGTTCAAGTCCGGATTTTTCGTGAACTTGCTTGACCAACTGTAGGTAGTCTTTTACTTCCTCGGTAGCATCTCCAGATGGGATTGCGGAAATGTCGTCTTCTGCCATGTGTTTGAGGAGCATGTTCGACATATTTTTATCTATAACAATGTCGCCTGTGAGGTTGTCACGCTTGCCGAACATATCACCTATCAATTTGCTGTACTGTCTGTTTACTCTGCCATCGAATGCGTGGCCTGGGTCTGTGCTTCGTGTATCGAGATACCAAGTCTTTCCGTTCGTCTCCATTTCTTTCATGACGTAGCCTTGAGGTGTACGCATTATGCCATCAGGACCAATTTCACCACCTCGGAGACCGATATTTCCATTGTATCCTGGCGAATTATAAATACCATTCCCCGGAGTTGTTCTGTACGGTCCGGCTGAGGTTCTGTATGGACCTGAGTATGGGTGCTTTGCTGCCCATGGCTTGGTAGTTTTCGTATTGATAGCTTCATTACCCACCAACCTCTTGCCCACTTGGGCTTTGCTCGTTTGCTCGACGACTTCATTGTGAGTTTCTTGTGCGAGATTTTCGTCTGTATATATGTCGTCTGCACTACTTGTTCCCTGCATCAATTCTGTGTGATCCTGGATCGATGGACTTGGCGCTTCAAGTTCAGGGTAATTGATGACGCCGACTTTGTGCCCATTCTTATATATGTATTCATTGGTATCAGGGTGATTCATTTCGCGCTCATATCCTGAAAGTCCGTCAGCTTTGTCAGTTAGCTCGTTTTCTGTGTAAGTAGTTCCGTGGCCTTCATCAATACCAAGGCTACCGTCAGTGTGTTTATTTATTTTGAAAAAGCTATCTTTGTCACCACTGTATTTGACGCGAACTTCATTGCCAGTTTTCGGGTCAACATAGCCTTCTTCTATGGCGAGTTTGTGCGCCGCATTGCCGGAGAATTTGTGCAAACCAGCATCGCCACCTTTGCCGTCCCAGCCAAGTTCCTTTGCAATGTCAGGATTATGTTCTATTTGTCTGCGGAGCGCATGCTCAATACCCTCGCCTTTTTGAATGTAGGCGTCATCAGGAATTGAAACAGGTTCAACTTCGTGCGATTTTGGGAAAAATTCTTTGATATCGTGATCGCTGTGCAAGCCGAGATCTTCCGGTGGTTTGTCCATCGCGACATATGTATTGTCAGGTGGCATGGTTTCGTACCCTTCGTGTATCGGAGTTGGCGAGTATGGTACTTTTACCGCATCGTGTGCTGATTCCGCGACTTGCTGTCCACCATTTTCCAGAATGTGGTGCATGACCGCAAAGCCAACACCCCCGAGCGTCATACCAATAGCAGCATTTCTGATCGCGTAGTTCCTGACGAAATTTTTCTGCTCTTTGTAGCGAGCCTCATCTCTTTCGTCTACTTTGATCACCTTATTCATTCTGGCTTTAAATCTATTATTTACTTCAGGACTTGCCGCTTTGCTGTAGGCGAGACCACGGTTGATGGCAGAAGCAAAAGCTGTTTGATTTCCAATGCGATTGGTCTTGTCGCCAAAAGTCACCTTCCCTTTTTCTGCGCGGTC
>JBDKLD010000007.1:0-2767 GCA_039795715.1 Candidatus Parcubacteria bacterium
CTCACTTTTCTAAGATTCTGTTTTGCAAATTTAAGGAAATTTATGTACATTTTCTCAAATTATGTTTCCCTATTCTACGAATATCAGCATTTTATCAAGCCCATAATTTTTGCCGACATTAAATTGGTGAAGTTTTCAAATGCCTATTCTCCGCAACCTTTTTTAGTCCATTTCGTGCATCGTTACCTTCGACGTGCGATTAGAAAAATAATTCACAGGCTTTTTTCTCGAAAACTTTGCGGTTTATACTATTCCATAGCGGCTACTTTTTTATATCTTTGGGTCGCTTAGTTACTGGTGACATCACGAAGGAACTGCACACCATAATCTTTGGCATCCAACAATCTGAAAGATAGACGAAAGCTCCCACAAGAAAGCCCGATATACTCGAAGGTATATCGGGCTTTTGTCTATCTTGAGTTGGCCGACAACGGGGAGTTCCAAGGATTTTATTAGGGGAAAAAGTAGATGCGTTTACACTCCCCTTCAAACTATTTTTACCTCAAAACATTACTTTCTTTGGTATTTAGCTACTTTTGAGCAATAAATACCCTTACCCAAACTTTGGGATTAAGCCTTGCCAAATGTCGTTTGATTGATGTTGCCTCCTTTCAATCATTCTTTACACTGGTGAAGCCTTATTTCTCACTTGGGATTCTGATTTTATCGGCTCGCAACTAGGACCATAAATCACCGCTATACAGACCATTCTACCTTCGCCACAACATTGACACCTACCTATGTCTGTCCCGTATTTCTCCAGCATGAACTGCTCTACACTCAGCTTGGGCAAAGGCTTCCGCTCACATAATTGCATACTCGATAGTATCTGTTTTATCCGTTCTTGCTTGCCTCGATTTCGTAAATACCCGTAATGTCTAATTTTAACAAAGTACCTCGGAAGGATATGCTGCTCAAAACGACGCAGGAACTCTTCATGACTCAACGTCATTTGCTTGACTTTACTCCCATCGGCGTAGTCTTTGTAGGTAAAACTAACCGTCGATTGTCCTACCTCGGTAATACGGTTACTGCTGATGGCGATTCTATGGGTGTATCTACCCAAGTATTCTAAAACCCCCATCGCTCCCCCAAGGGGGCGTTTGGCATACACATTCCATCTTTTTCGACCAATCTGACTCAATAACCCTTCAAAATCAAGACCATTGAGTCGAAGTTTAGACCGTAGCTTCCGTAAACCCTTCATCAAGATGGCCTTAAAGACTATCTTCAAAGCTCCCACTGGAAAAAGAAACTTCCCGCTAACTCGCTTACTATGATGCCATTGATTCCCATCGAAGCCTCCCCCACTGACAATGCAGTGAACATGCGGATGAAACGACAAATTCTGGCCCCACGTGTGCAGTACCGACGTTATGCCAATTTCTCCTCCTAAATACTTGGGGTCTTTACCAAACTGTAAGAGCGTTTGAGAGGAAGCATCCAATAACAAATTATACAGTAACGTACGATTACCCATCACCAAGCCATTCAACTCATGCGGCAATGTGAAAACCACATGGTAATAAGTCGTTGGCAATAACTCTTGCTGACGTTGCCCGACCCATTGCTCTCGACCAAAGTGCCCACAAAACAAACAATGACGATTCCCACACCCGTGAAACTGCATCTGCTGATGACCACAATCGCTGCATTGACTCAGATGATAACCATTGGATAACGTCCGACAAGTTCTCAGTTGACCAAAAACACTCTTGGAGTAGGGATTGAAGCCCATTATTTGTGCTTTACTAAAAATCCCCTGTAAACTTAATTGCTTACTCATCACAGGTAACTATCCAATGGATTGACGATGCTACGACGTTTGCTCTCCTGCAGATGTAGATACACCATGGTCGTACTGATGTGGGAATGACCCAACAACTGCTGAATTGTTGGAATGTCTGTACCTGCATCCAAAAGGTGTGTAGCAAAACTATGACGCAACGTATGACAACACATCCGTCGAGCTGGACTCAACAAGCCCGCTCCACCTATTGCACATCGAACATGGTATTGTATCGAACGTACTTGCATAGGTTGCCCAACTTTCCGCCCTTCAAATAGGTATACTTGGGGGCGGTATAATCGCCAGTATCCTTCTAATAAATTCAATAATTTCTCTGATAGCAAGGTGTAACGTTCTTTATTCCCTTTCCCTTGGGCTATGCGAAGACGTAAATTCGATCGGTCGATATCGCTCAGCTTTAAATGTTGTAATTCACTCAAACGAATACCTGTACCATAAAATACCGACACAATTGCCTTCTGTTGTAAGCCTGAACAACTATTCAAAACCATGCCTATCTCCGCCTGACTCAGTATACTTGGTACAAATTGCTTTTTCAGTGGATAAAACGAACGTGCTCGAATAGCGGGTAGCTGCAATAGGTGTTGAAAGAAAAAGCTCAGTGCCTGGGCAGCTATATGGCATTTCCCCCACGAGGCATTAAAGTGTTCTTGGATATATCGCAAATAATGGATGATGTCCATCTGCGTTAGGCTATGGGCTGAGCGGTCTGTGTAATGGCTCAGTAGATAACGTAGCTCATAGCTGTAGTTTTTAATGGTGCGAGGTGAATAGTGTTTCACTCGCATGTAATTTTGTAAGTCTTTCAGGAGGTTCTCTGACTCAGCACTCAGTTGCAAAGAAGCATACAAACTGTTTTTTTGTTAACATCGCTAATATTATTTTTGGTGAGTTGCTAATTTAATCCTTTTTTTACTATTTTTACAAAACCCTTCAACAAAGTTGTTGGTTCAACTC
>JBDKLD010000008.1:0-59996 GCA_039795715.1 Candidatus Parcubacteria bacterium
AACTACTGAACTCAACTGGCTGCTCATTCTTATTTCGCTCGGGGCAACATTCATACTTCTTTTATTTGGGATTTATACTTTCAAAAAAACCGAGCGATATTTTGCAGATATAATCTAAGAGCACAACAACATTATCTAAAGATGAAGAATACTTAAAATGAAACCAATTATCGAAGTCAAAAACATAAGCAAGAAATACAACATCTCGCACCAAAGGGGTGGCTATGTTGCGCTCCGCGACACACTCACCACAATGCTTCGCAATCCATTCCGTTTTGCCAAACAAAAAATCAAAAACTCGGTGCAGGGCAAGGAAATTTTCTGGGCGCTCAAAGATATCAACTTTTCAGTACAGAAAGGTGAAGTTATTGGCATCATCGGCAGAAATGGCGCGGGCAAGTCAACGCTTCTCAAAATACTTTCACAAATTACTCCGCCAACGACCGGCGAAATAACACTTCGTGGTCGCGTCGGTTCACTCCTCGAAGTTGGCACAGGATTCCACCCAGAGCTCACTGGTCGCGAAAACATTTTCCTCAATGGTGCAATTCTCGGTATGAAGAAAAAAGAAATTGCTGAAAAATTTGATGAGATCGTAGCATTTGCTGATATCGATAAATTCCTCGATACGCCGGTGAAATACTACTCAAGTGGCATGTACGTTCGTCTTGCCTTCTCGGTCGCCGCACACATGGATCCTGATATCTTGATCATCGACGAGGTGCTCGCTGTCGGTGATGCAGAGTTTCAGAAAAAGTGTTTGGGGAAAATGAACGAAATCACCAAAAAAGATGGACGGACTATTTTGTTTGTGAGCCACAACATGAATGCGATTGAACAGTTGTGCAAGCGAGTAATAATATTGAACGAAGGAGCACTCATATTTGATGGCCCTAGCACCAAAGGTCTAAAATTGTATGCCAATAAAGGACTTGGACTTGAGCAAGAAAAGAAATGGGAAATAGAAAATGCTCCAGGAAATGCAGTTGTAAAAACCCTACGAACATTTACACACGATGCACACTTTGCCACATCTGCAACATTTGATATTACAAAAGAAATCGGCATCACCATTGAGTACCAAGTATTGGAAAAGGGGCACATTTTTACTCACGGTATCAACCTTTTCAACCAAGATGGCACCAATGTTTTTAACTCGCACGATGTAACATCGAAACAACGACTGATACAACGGGAAAAGGGCATGTATGCTTCAACTGTTTGGATTCCAGGTAATACATTAAGTGAGGGTATTTTTACTGTAGGAATAGCGCTATTTAAACCAACTCCATTTATTCTCCATATCCTACAAGAAAACGTATTAGCATTTGAGGTTATTGATCATGTGCGTGGTGACTCTGCTCGAGGTACATACCATGGAGGATTCCCGGGTATTGTGCGACCATTGCTCACATGGGAAACAAAAAAATATGAGAAATAAAATTAAGAAAATAATTCCAAAAAAAATTCGAGGTATTTTCTCAAAAATGAAAATGGTTCTTGGTGACTCGTATTATTTTTTAAAGAAATCAGATGTCACCTATGCTCATGATTCTCTCTATACGTTCCACAACGCAGACTTTTTAAAAGATCCTTTGTTTATGGAATCATATCGTTTGGGTAAAGAAACTGATAAGGGAATGCTCCTATCAAACTACGATATCGAATGGAGAATTCATACTCTATGTTGGGCAGCAACCCACGCAATGCATCTTGAAGGTGATTTTGTGGATTGTGGCGTCCACACGGGAATATTTTCTCGAGCAGTTATGCACTTTACCCATTTTGAAAAAAGCCGGAAAACCTACTACTTGCTTGATACATTTGAGGGTCTATCAGAAAAATACAGCACACCAGAAGAGATCCGACGGAATACTAAAATGGGCTACGACGAGCGAGGCAACATGTACGAGGAAGTAAAAAAAACATTTAGTAATTTTAACGTCAATATTATCAAAGGAGCTGTTCCGGAAACACTACCGCAAGTTACTTCGGATAAAATATGTTTTCTGTCTATCGACATGAACTGTGTTGGACCAGAGCGCGATGCGCTGGAATTTTTTTGGGACAAAATGGTTTCAGGGGGCATTATTATCCTCGATGATTACGGCTATGCAAATTCTACAAATGATCAAAAAAAAGCTCATGATGATTTTGCAAAATCAAAAGGAGTAATAGTATTAACTTTACCAACCTGCCAAGGAATGATTATTAAACCATAATATGGAAACACTCAAAAAAACCTACCGTAGGGTAATGGAATTTGTAAATAAAATTAAGAATCGCCACTCTCTCTCAGGTGATGGTGAGCGAGTTGACATTACATTTGATGTAAAAATAGACACTACACATTTTGACATGTATCAAATGTCTCACTATAAGAGATACCTATTTGCAGTCGAAACTATTGCACAGGATGCAATAGTTGCCGATTTTGCTAGTGGTACCGGCTACGGTTCTATATTGCTGGCACAGAAAGCTAAACATGTTGTTGGTGCTGATATAAATGACAAGGTAATAGCTACAATTAAAAAAAGGTACGCAACATTTCACAATGTAGAATTTCAAACTGCTGACCTGCTTACTCTTTCATTTGAAAATACGTTTGACACTATCATATCATTTGAGACTATTGAACATTTTAAGGAAACAGACATTGCTAAGCTTTTTGCGATATATCAGAAAGCTCTCAGGCCGGGTGGTACTATTATTTTCTCTACACCATACATGCAGGAAAAAACTGAGGTAGCGGTAAATATGGGTTTTCACTTTACCTTTGATATAGATGAGCAGAAAATTGCAGACTGGCTTAGTACAGCTGGTCTCACTATGGTGACTTGTAAGTATCAGAATTACGAAACTCACAACATTGTCGACTCCCAAGAAAAGAAAGATTTTATTATTTGTGTAGTGAAAAAGTAATGAAACCAACCGTGTCTATTTGTATACCTACCTACGAGCAAACCGGATATTTACAGAAAACCCTTGATTCAATTATTGCCCAAACATATACCGACTACGAACTAATTATTTCTGACGATTCAAAAAGTACCTCAGTTGAGGACCTGCTCGGAAAATATGGTTTTGGCAACAAACTCCTGTACGTCAGAAATAGCGAACCCAAAGGGTCACCGGAAAACTGGAATTCAGCTGTCAGACTTGCTAAGGGTAAGTATATTAAAATACTACACCATGATGACTGGTTCAAGGACGAGAATAGCCTTTCTATTTTTGTTGAAATGATAGAAAAACATCCCGAATCTGATTTTGCATATTGCGCCACTCAAAATGTAGACGAAAACGGCAAATTATTGTCACTGCATACAACAAATCATTCTCAGCTTGCCGCACTTCGCAAACACCCGGAACAGTTACTTTTTCACAACTATATTGGTGCTCCCAGTACCACTATATACAAGAGAGAAGGAACACTCGAATACGACGACAATCTTATATGGTTAGTTGATATAGATTTTTATATCCAAACACTTCTGTGTAATAATAATTGTGTGTATTTAGATAAACCTCTTATTTGTGTTACTTCCAAAGCAGACCACCAGATTACACGGAAGGTTGAAAATGATCGATTTCTCGGTGCTAAGGAAAATCTGCATATTTACAAAAAAGTACGAAACGCTATCCCCTTCATTTCTTATGTTTTTTTGTTACTCAGATTACTTCGATCAAATAGCTTAATTACACTCGTCGGAGAATATGGCAAACAACTACACTCCACAATTCCATTTGAAATTAAAATCATCAGCTGGCTCAAGAAATAAAATTAATATGAACTATCTAATAAAAATTATCCCACACCCACTCAAGCTACTTATTGCCAACACACGAGCATACGTGCTTTTTCTGAAACAGTATCGTCATTTTATAAAACTATCAAAAAAGGGACACAGGTTTAGGGTTAGCTGGAGTGAACGAAATCCTCAGCTTCATGATAACTCCCGAGACACAGGTTTTGATCCCCATTACACATACCATCCAGCTTGGGCTGCTAGAATTCTCGCAAAAACAAAACCAGCACGACACGTAGATATTTCATCAATACTAAGTTTTTCAACAATAGTTTCAGCATTTGTGCCGACAGATTTTTACGACTATCGACCTGCACACATTACACTGAGTGATCTTATCAGCAGAAAAGCCGATCTTACCGCACTCCAATTCTCAGATAATAGTATTGAATCACTTTCCTGCATGCACACCATTGAACATATTGGGTTGGGCAGGTATGGTGACACAATCGATCCTGACGGCGACATAAAGGCTATGTCAGAACTTTCGCGAGTGATTGCGCGCGGCGGCAACTTGCTTTTTGTTACACCTATCGGGAAACCTAGAATTCAATTCAACGCTCACCGTATTTATTCATACAGGCAGATCATTGATTATTTTCCAGATCTGAAATTAAAGGAATTTTCCCTTCTGGCGGACGACGGGGGTGGAGACGGCCTGATCATTAATGCATCCGAAACACAAGCAGACTCGCAAGAGTATGGCTGCGGATGTTTTTGGTTTACAAAAGTATAATATGGAAAAAGTATCAGTCATCATACCTACATGGAACAGCGCAAGTACTCTCATTGCTACTATTAAAAGTTGCCTCAATCAGACTACTCCACCGTTTGAAATCCTTGTTTGTGATGATGGCTCTACCGACAATAGCGAGGGGGCTGTTAGAGTAATTGGCGATTCGCGTGTAATTTGGGCTCCTGGTGAACATTCCGGCACACCAGCAATACCAAGAAATAGAGGCATAGCTATGGCTAAGGGTGAATGGATTGCTTTTTGTGATAGTGACGACGAGTGGTTACCGACAAAACTTGAAAAGCAGCTGGTGTTGGCTAACAACCTAGACTACAAAGCATCGTGTACTGTTGCTTTAGTTAAAATCGATGGAATAATAACAAAAGAGGTTGTTAGTAGTTGGAAGAAAAATACATTTACTTTTTGTAATGCACTACACAGCAATGATATTGTCGGCAGTTCAGTCCTGATGCACTCATCAATTGTCAAAGAAATTGGCGAATTTACTCCTATTATTGAAAATGCTAGCTTTGCTGATTATATGTATTGGTTACGAGCAATGACAAAAACAAATTTTGCCTATGTATGTGAACCACTTGTTATTTATGATGACCACCCAAAAACAAGCTTGCGTGCAACAAGTCTCTCAGATGAAGCATTGCAGAAAGTAGTATTTGCAGATTTCACTGATTGGGCAAGAAATCACCTTGGCAATCAAGCACCTGCTTTCATTCTAAAAATTGGTAAATATAAGGCAAGAGAAAGTGTGCGCAAAATTGTTTCAAAAATATGGCACGTATGGAAAAAGTAAAAATCGGCATCCTCTATATTTGCACCGGCAACTACACTGTTTTCTGGAAGGACTTTTATGAGAGCATGGAAAAGTATTTTGCGACTGACGCTGAAAAACATTACTTTGTCTTTACCGATGCCGATCACATAGAGCACGGGGTAGATGCGGCTGGAAACAAGAATCCGTATATTCATCGCATCTACCAGAAAAACCTTGGTTGGCCAGGCAATACGCTCAAGCGTTTTCACATGTTTCTTGGCATCGAAGAGGAGCTAGCAAAGCTCGATTACCTCTTTTTTTGCAATGCCAACTTACAAGTTCTTCAAACAATTTCTGCCTCCGATGTTTTACCAACTGGAGAAGAAAAGCTTGTTGCGACACTTCACCCAGGTTTTTATGCAAAACCACGTAGGAAATTTACTTACGAAAAAAATAGGAAGTCGATAGCATACATAAACAAAAGCGAAGGCGAACGCTACTTCGCTGGTGGTTTCAATGGCGGTACAAGTTCAGCTTTTATCTCTGCAACGAAAAAGATGCGAGAGCAAATTGATGCTGATGAGAAGAATGGCGTAGTCGCTCGCTGGCATGATGAATCACATTGGAATAGATATTTGGTCAGTCGCACAGATGTAAAAGTCCTCTCTCCTGCTTTTCTCTATCCAGAAGGCTGGTCCCTACCTTTTACTCAAATTATTCTTGTACGAGACAAGAAAAAGCTTGGTGGCCACAATACAATGCGCAACAGCAAAAACTCGCTAAAGGATGTAGTAATAACATGGGCAAAAACGTTCATTAAAAACCTTATCTTGCTTGCGAAGCCGACCTCAAATACGACACATTTCATTCAGAAAAAATCACTTTTCTCGACACTTGACCAACACGAGCTAAACAGAAAAAACCTGATATGTATAACAATTGCTTTCAACAAAAGTACTGTAATTGAAGCGCAATGGAAGCAATTATCAGAGAACATTTCTGAGTCTTTCACCTACATAGTTGCTGACAATTCAAATGATGCAACTGTGAGTGCCGAGATACAGAATTACTGCGCTCAAAATTATATTTCATACGTTAAAATTCCAAATAATCCATTCGAGAAAAACCCAAGTCGCTCACATGGCATTGCGCTCAATTGGGCCTATGAACATATTGTAAAAAAGTACCGGCCAACGTATTTTGGTTTTATCGATCATGACATTTTGCCATTTAGGAAAACAGCAGTAACCGACAAAGTTCAAAATGGTATTTTTGGCCTCGCGCAGAAGCGTAACGAAAAATGGTACTTGTGGCCAGGATTTTCTTTTTTTAAGACATGTGAGGTAATAGAAAAACCACTAGATTTTTTACCATGCGACGGACTCGATACTGGTGGCTCAAACTATGATGTGCTATACAAAAATATTGATCAGGCAACTCTTTCACAACTCCCACAGTACTATTTTGATATTGAAAAGAGAGTAAAGTTGCCAGCTTTTGATCACGCCAACCAAAACATAGTTGAAACTATTGGTGACTGGGTACACCTTATGAGAACTTCCAACTGGCATGGCTTGTCGCCAGAAAAATCAAATAGTACTAAGAGTATCGAAGCTGCAGTAAAAACAATTCAAGAAATCGCATTATAGAAAAAAGCTAACAATACGATAAAATACACACTGGCAACTACCACCTCTCCTTGTACACGCGAACCAAATAGTACCAAAGTTTTTTCGGCATTATTTTTTCTATTACAGCAAAGACCGAATACAGACCAACACGTAGCATTGCCTGAAAATAACCGATGGCAAACCCTGGATAATCATCGCGGTAGTTTTTGAGCATATTCAAAATTCTTCGTAGCTGTACAATCTTGTTTTTTCCGCTGAGACTTTCCTTTCGAACCATAAGTGTCACTGCGTAGAGCGAGATGTTGGCAAGTGTTCCCTCTTTGCCCATACGCAACCAAAAATCGTAGTCTTCTACGTGTCGCAAATCTTGCGACTCTTCATAGCCTCCGAGCTTGACCGCAATATCTCTACGGAACATTACCGAAGAATGAATAAAGCAATTTTTCCTATGCAGTGTATTTCTTATTTCTCTGTCAGTCGCAGGAAGTAAGTAGCGCATTGTTTCTTGACCACTTTCATTTACCAAAATCGCTCCCGTACCAACAAGCACACAACTCTGCTCTTTTTCAAAAATACCGACTTGCATTTCAAGCTTGGCAATATCATTCCACGTATCGTCATCATCAAGTCTCGCGATGTAATCGCCTTTCGCCATGCTTATACCTCGGTTAAGTGATTTCTGAATGCCAAGGTTTGCCTCATTTTTGATATATATAATTCTCGAGTCATGAGTAGAAAAATTCACCACAATTCCCTTTGTGTCATCGGTAGAACCATCATCGACGATGATGAGTTCCCAGTTTGTGTAGGTCTGCGCTAATATACTTTCAATTGCAGACAGAATACGCGCCGAACCATTATATGTCGGCATAATAATACTTACTAACGATTTTTCTGTAGTTACATTCATGTCTATATTCGTATCCATGTTGGAGGCGTAAGCGTACTTGTGTCTATACTCTCGTCAGTAAACCAACGTTTTGGTGCTATGACTATTTTATCAGTATATGGGGCAAGCCATGCTGACCACCAAGAAAATGAGCTATTGGCAATAATGAAATGCTTGCACTGACTCATGAGATACATATGCTCTTCATTTTTTTTACCCGCATATTCTTGTCCGACATACACCACATTGTCCCCAAATAGCATGTGATCCCTGCACCATGCAATATCATCTGAAAATACATACATGGTTTCTATTGTAGTTTTTTGTTTGAGTAAATTAATCGCCGAGCCATAGTATTCTTTACCGACAGTTTCGTGGTGTACATTACCAACAAAGTCACCTCGTCTCACATGTACGCAGACTGCATTTTTTGATTGTATCTCTTTGGCAAGTTCCTGTGTTTTTTCACTTACCTTTTCTTTTAGTCTAAAATCGTTGCGAATAACTTCTTCGTACTCAAAAAAATATTTGTAACTTTGCCAAAAACCACTCAAGTACGTATTGTTAGAGAGCTCAAGAATCGTAGCGTCAAAAGCAAATTTTTTTTCTACGCCATTTTTCTTTTGTAATTTACCAATAGTAATGTCAAATAATCTTGCCAAGAAAGGGCTGCGCAAACGATAGATAAAAGGGATTTCAGAAGGCTTCGCTATTCTTCCTGTAATACCAAAGACATCGAGATCAAAATGTCGAATAGTATCATTGTTATATGCAGGCTTCTTGCCGAGAGTGCTCGTATCAAGGCCGAGTTCAGTTGTATGTTTCAATGACAACACTCTTCCCACCGCATACTGAAACATTTGGTTCCCCAAGCCACCTGATAAACGTGTAATAATCATACTGCCTTTGTATATTACCAATTGAGCTCAATTTCGGGAACTTTGCCACTTTCTGTGATGTATTTTACAATGTCGAGGTATTTATCCTGCTGACTTGGGTCAAGAAGAGCCAGTCGCTTGAGTATGACGACGAGGTGTGAACTGTCTTTCTTTTTATAGAAATAGGTAAACATTTTTTTGTAGGCTGCACGAGTTAAATTCACATCTTGATTAAAGTTACTTGAAAGTGCAGCTTCCAGGTGTTCTAGTGCGCGCGGCATGTACTCAGGCATGTATTTATCATTTTCATATACCAAAAACTGTCCAAGAAAATACTGGATCTTGGGCGCATGCGGATCAACTGCGAGCGCTTTCTTGTAAAGGTCTATTGCCTCTTGATGTTTGTTTTGATTGTAGAGGTTTAGCCCATAGCTCTCTATTAATTTCTGATAACTGGGGAACAAATTGAGCGCTTCTCTGTAATAATGCTCAGCGTCGGCAAGATATTCCTGCTTCTTCGCTGGATCACTTTCATTAATTGCCAAGGTGTCATAAGTATAACTAATATAAATATAGCTATTGATATACGGCGTTGTAGTTAGCAAACTTTCCTTGATTTTATCGAGCGTAAATGGAATGAGTTTTGGCGCGATTTCCCTCTCTCCAGTATTGAATGTAGAGACCATAAACGCCAAGAAAACGTACCGGAGCATGGGCTGAACATGAGTATACGGAGTAAAAAGCGAAGCATCTTTGGTGACGACGGTATAGTCATAAGTATCGATAGCTTTTTGATAGGCTTTGTGGAGCCTAATAATCTGACTGTTCGGCACAAGCGTCCATGCAACAAAGGCTATGCCGAAAAAGAGCGTCGCGACAATAAGAGAGATTTTTATGACGATGTAGTTGTTAGACTCTTTCATAATGAGTAAATACCAGAAAAGCGGCTATCGAATAGAGCGCGAGGTACGACACGGCAACATCGAATCCGAAAAGGTTATTCACAAAAAAAGCCACCAGAAATACAAGTGTGACCAAACCAAATGGGAAATGCTCTCTCATTAGCCTTAGGCAATATTTAAACAGAAAAAACCAGATCGCCATATACGAAATGAGTCCAAGTATGCCCGACATCACGAGCACATCAATGAGCTTATCATGGGCTCTATCCGCAATGAGTTCTTCGTATTGAAAAATACTCGGGTCGTAGTTTTGTTGGTAGAAGAAGACATAGTTGTCCCAGCCCCAACCAAGGAGCAAGGTTTTGGTGTTTGAATGTCCGAAAAATCCATTGATCGAAAGTTTGGTAATTTTGGCTCGGGAAGCAATAGTCTCGCCAGCGAGGTTAGAAGTTGCGACGCGATTTAGACCGGGGATTTTCTGCCAAAAGTCCGCGTGCCGCGTAGAAAGGAAAATTCCTGAGAAAACAATGATCGCCACAAATACAAGCAGAGTCCAAAAGCGTAGGGTTTTACCCCAGAGCATCCTAGCCTTGCCTTTTACCGCTACTACAACGAGCCCGACGAGAACTGCCACAAAAAGCGCCAGTATGCCCGCCCTCGACTGTGTGAGGAAAACACCGATGATACTAGCCAAAATAGTAGCTACGCCAAAATACATGGTAAGTATCCTTTTGTTTTTCCTAGCTTCGAGGAAAACATACCCACCCGTTGTCAGAGCGAACAAGTAGTACGTACAAAGGTACATAGGGTTACCGAGCCATGCATCAGGCCGTGCACCAGAGTCTGCGACTTGGAATAGTGTAATAACGAAAGTAAACATGCCGACAATAGATGTCAACAAAAAGTATCTGTTCCAATCTTTTTTTTCAAAAACCAATGCCATAAGGAACAGGAAGGCGGAAAATGAAAAAATAGTGAGAAAACCTTCAGTCCTCGATATCTCACCGAAAAAAGCAAAAGCTTTGTTGTAGGCAAAGAGCGTCGACAAAGCGAGCAGAGCGGTGCTTGCCGCAACCGCTATAACCAGTCGATTGCGTCCAAGCTTTGCCATCCTATCGAGTAAAACTTTACAAAATGGATTATTTTTTCCTAGGAAGATGAGGAGCGCAATCAGAAAAAGAACGCCGAAAACCAAACCGCGAATAAATACAGTTTTCCCTCCGACATCATCAGAATATAGGTGTGGCGACCGTATGAGAGGCAAAAGTACAGAAAGAGTAATTGCGGAAACTATTGCCTTTCTCATATTAGTTGAGCGTCTTGAGTCGATCTATTTCATTTTGGTAGATAGTTTTGTTTTCTGGATGAACTTCTATCGCCTTTTGCCAAGTTGCTATTGATTCAGCTATTTGTCCATTGCGCTCTGCAACGCCGGCAAAATAGGTGATGAGGTTAATCTTGGTTTCTGATCTTACTTTTGTTAGACCTTCATTATATATTGCTTTTAGCTGAGAATAATTAGTAGAAGTCTTTTCATCTAGCAATCCTATTTTCCAATTCCAATAATCAGCAAATGTAGGCGCTAGCGCGATAGCCCTGTCTATTGTTAGTTGTGCATTTTTCAAATCTTCTTGCGCACTATAGACCGTAAACAGTCCGGCAAGTGCTGTATCGTCATTTCTATATTTAAATGCTTGATTGTAATAACTAATTGCTAATTTATAATCTTTAGCAAGAAATGCTTTGCTCGCACTTGCCATAGAAGCATTGTATTTCTTACTAATTTCCCCATCTGCAGCCACAGAAGTAGTAGAGGTTGTAGCTTTTGGTTCATCCTTAGATACCGGAGTGAAATCAGCTGGGGTTTTGTCATCAATATTTTCGTTTGCCTTTGGAGTACCGGTCTCTGACTCAGATTCAATATTGCTAGTTTTGGGCATTTTAAAGTAGTAAATCCCCCCAATTACCAAAACTGCCACAATAGCTAGTATTATAAGATTTTTATTAGTGTTTTTTTCGCTGTTCATTTTGCTATTAAACCATACTGGAATACAAAAAACCACCCCGAGGGGTGGTTTTTTGTTGCTTTTACAAGCAGACTACCTAGACTAGATTCAACCTTAGATAAACTAAACTATTAGTTTACACGCATAGTTTGTGTATCTGTAGGAAGATTCTTTACTAACAAAGCATTGTTCCAGTCAAGTGTTGTAGCATCATGACTTACAGCTGATGTATCAGTCCAGATAAATGTAGCCTGGGCTGAGTTAGCAGCAGCAACCGTAGCATAAGCAACAGGAGCTGCGTATGTATCAGGTTGAGCAATACTTACGTTAATATTATCATTAACAGTTGGTGTGAACGCTGTTGTGAGCTTCAACACATATGTCTTCGTACCACTGATTTGTTGCTCATTTGTCGCAACAAATGTGATTCCGCCAGCAGTATCGCTGTCAGTTTCTACTGATCCTGTGAAGGCAGCAGTACCGGCGATTTGTGTGTTGGTATCGTAATCCCACAATGTAGGCGAAGCAAGAGTATCTGTACCAGACATCGCACGAGTTACAGTAAAGATAATCTTCTTCCATCCAATAGTTCCACCCTGTGAAGCGACAGTGAACTTAGCAGCAGTTACAGTTCCTGTGCTGAGTATTGCTGTAGGGAGAGCAACGTTTGTAATTACAGGAATTGCTCCGTAAACATACATCGCGTTACCAGCAGCACCACTTATAGTACCTGCAGCAGTAACACCAGTTGCTAGTGAACTTGCTGTAAAGGCAGTAAGGGTAGTGAGTAATGAAGCTCCTGATGTACCAGCGCCAATACCTACTGTACCCAAAGTGAGTTTAACAGTGAGGATCTTGCTAGTGTTAGCAGGAATATCCCAGTTAAGATCGTAGAAGTTTACAGTTGCTGCACCCGCAAGTGATGCGACCATAGTAGCACCATCATAAAGCGCGACACTAGATACGTTTGTAGCATCTGCAATTGTAAATGTTAGATCTTTAACTTTGTAGCCAGCAGTAACCGCTTGGAACTTCAACGCTGAAGTAGTTATAGTTTGATTGTCATAGACAATACCTGTAACTGGAGCAGAAGCATCCAAAGAGGCAGTTATTGAAGCTGCGCTACTAATAATAGTTTGGCCAGCAATTGTAGTGGCAGCATCACCAGAAAAGACAGATTGTCCACTAGTCATTGATGTACCAGTTACCTTAAGAGCAATTCTAAATGAATCACTCGTAGCAACCGCAAAAGAAGCGCCTGCAGCATTCAAGCCATTATCTGCAAGATTTGCAAACATTTCAATTGTAAGGTTCTGATTCTTTGGCAATGTGTAGCCGATATTGAAGCTATTGCCTGTAGCTGTAACTGTAGGGAGAGGAGTTGTCTGAGCAACTACTGTGCCAGCACTATTCTTTACTACCGCGTATACATTTTTAAGATCACCAAATTCAAAAGTTGTATTTGTGACCGTTGGGACTGCAAATGTAAGCGTATTCAAGTTAATATCTTCAATCGAACTACCCGAAAGATTGTATGAAGCAATCTTAAATGCTGTCGATGGAAGTACTGTTGACTGGTTTGCGTAAGTCGCATTCTTTGCCAAAGTTATTGATGTTGTCGCAATTGTAAGCTGGTTTGCTGAAACATCAGATGATGGTGCATTGAATGAACCAAGAGAGTCCGTTCGCTGTGCATTTGATGAACCAGTAATAATCTTTGCAAGGATAGTGTCAGAAGCATCAAGTGCCATACCTGACTGAAGACCATCATTGTCATAGATATCAGCATGTAATTCAACCATTATTGGAGTACCTGGCATAACAGTGTAATTGACTGTGAACGTTGTTCCAGCTGGAACAAGAGTTGCATTTGAGCCATATTGACTTCCGTTAATCAAGATACGGCCGTTACGGAGAGTAACTGCAGTATTGTTTGTTGAGCCAAGTGATCCATCAAATGTACCGCCTGCAATAAGTGTCTCGATTTTGATCGGTTCACCGTATGCAGTTACCTTGAAGGTTCCGAGATTTACATCGGTACCTGCCAAAGTAAGGTTAGTTGAAGGCGATGAAACATCCTTTTCAATCGTAAGTGTTCCACCTGTAGCACCAGAAATAGTACTTGCAGATGATGGAGCCCAAGGAGTTGAAGTAGGAGTAATGTTTACACCAAAGCTTGAGTCAACAAAGTCTACGTCTGCTGCCTGACGAAGTGAAAGTTGTACTGTGCGTGAAGCACCAGATACAATGTCAGCTTCAACACGGACAACACGTGAGCCAGAAACAAGCATGACTGGAGCAGAACTCATGTCAAAGGTTACATAACCCATTGAATCCATTCCTGCTGCTGAACCAACTTGTGTGCCATTTACGTAAAGCTTGAAGTTCTGGAAAGCACTAGCTGAAGCTGATCCAACGTTGCGAAGAGCGAGTCTCTTCATCCACACATCTCGGTTTGAGATAGTGAGTGTATCTTGCCAGAGAGTAACAGCTGACCCAGGATTGAGTGTTGCACCACTTGGAGTCGCACCCAAGTGAGTGACTGACGCAAGTGTTGCTGAAGCAATAGTATGAATATTGCCTGAGATCATTGGGCTAGTAGTACCAGAAGCAGTTGCAAATGACTTGAGCATTACGCCAACTGTTTGGCCTGATGTTAAAGTAAGAATATCAGATTTAACTTTGATATTCCTCATGCCACTGACAGTGAAAAGACCAGCAGGGACATTGAAAGAAACCATACCGTTGTTTGATACTGAAGCAGCATCAGTCAAGCGAGTAGCCCCATCAAAGAGGTACACATTTGAAAGAGTTGCATCAGCAGAAACACCGATACGCTGGAGAGTAATGTTAGTTACTGTACCAGTACCAGAGAAGGTGAAGTGAGCGAGGTCTGCTGTTGCTTGTGCAGCAACGAGCGTGCCAGCAGCTGGGTTGTCAGTAGACAACATAGCGCTAACTGGACCAGTCTGAGTGTTTGGTGGAGGAGTTGTAGAACCTGTTCCGCAACCCATAGCATTCATCTTTGCACGGCCAGCTGGACCAAAGACGCCGTCTGCTGTGAGACCCATCTTTCCCTGCCAAACCTTGACTGCTGCCTTGGTCTTGCTGCCAAACGAAGTTGATTCGTAGCCAGCTGAACCGACACCAGTAGATGAAACCATAGTATCAGCGCACATGTTAAGAGCTTTTTGGAGCTCCATAACAGCCATGCCCTTTGAACCCTGTTTAAGAGTTGGAGCAGCGAATGTGTATGCGCTTGCAACGCCAGCGCTTGTGAAAGCGAAGGCGAATGCCGCCAAACCCAAGACCACTTTCGCGGAGTTAGATTTTAGAAATTTAGACATAATATATTTATAATTTGATGCACGTTATATGAATTTCGACGTGCTCTCTAAATTTATTTTAGATAAGAGCAAGATTCACAGTATGCATTTTTGTATCCGGAATGGATACGATGAATTATTTTTTTTGAGAACAATTCAAAACTCGAAACCAGATGCACATAACAAAACAATGGATGCTATACACAAATGATATCTGCCTTGTCGACAGGGCCGATAAAAGCCCGATCAGAAATACAAAAAACAAAAAGATTGACAACTCTTCGGTATCAAGTTTCGCCAACCTATGTATTTGTCAATGATCGAACCGTTGCTTAACGCGGACACAACAATCGCTAAATAAATAGCTACGGAATCCTATCTTCCGATCGTGCCTTGCGTTAAAGGGCATATTATCACGAAACGGCAAATGCCGCTAGTAATATGCTTCCGATAATTATACGACTTATACCGTAGATAACAATAATGCTACCTGTGGATTTAGCCTTACAAAATCGGCTTTTTGCCGTAATGGGTAAAAGCATGACTCAATCAAAATGCCCAATTGCGTGCACTAATGATGACGGGGCATTTCAGTGCGAATGACACTAAAAACAATAAGATACAGATGGAGAAAATGTCAAACGAAACGTTTACTCGACTACTTTATCTTATACATACTCCATCGTCGCTCCCCGACCCTTTCAATTTTTCCTTCATCTATTAGTGACTGTAGATCTCGTTGGATGGTCTTAAAGGACACATCGGGGAACTCAGCTTTGACTTCGGCAATTGTGCTAGATTCTTTTCCGACAAGAGCCTTTATTATCTTGGTCTTTCTATCATCAAAAGTTGTGGATTTGTCTTTTATAAAATTCTTGGTGCCGAATGTTGGAGCAATAGATTTATTAAGGACATTTATTACTAATTGTTCATGTCCTTTATCTTGAATGTCCTTTATATGTCCTTTATCACTAGGAGCATCATTGTGCACTGTCCTCAAAGGCTTTTCTGTTTTTTCCACAGGCTCATTCCGCAAAATACTTTCAATATCTATAAGGCCACCGCGACGTGATTCGTAGCTACCGCCAAGTGCCATAAGTTCAAGCCTCAAAATTCTAAAGTTCATCTCAGAGACAAGAAAAAGTGTCACGCCGACTTCGAGGTAAGCAATAATTTTCTTGATGATATTATTTATTTCGTTTGAGCGACGATCATAGTTTTCTCCCCTAGTTCCAGCAATGTCATTGGCAACCGAGAGGAGAGCGAGGCCTGCCTTGCGAATCTCCTTCTGGAGCGGCTCATCTGATGGCAAAATATTGGAAACAAGATAGAGCGCAGTCGTGATATTGCCCGCACGCTTGGCAGACTGCGACAACGACTTATCCATGGTTTCCAATGCATCCTTTACATGTCCCTTAGAAAGTCCAGTGTCTTTTATGTGATTGTCCTTTTGATTTTCCATATTGATGAGTATGTCTCTTATGTCTTTTATTATAACCATCAGACATTTGTAAGCAAGCTCGGAGCATTTTAAAAATAAATATTACCAATCGAGGCATTTTCGGAGCGCGACGGCGCGAGAAGAAGGCGCTTTTTCAGCAGAAAAAGACGCCGGTGACGAGAGGGGTAATATTTCTTTTTAAAATGCCCGCGAGGGAACTGCTATTTATACTCCGAGCTTGTGTTACAATGTTTTCATCATCTTATATTTAAACAATGCCCAAAAAACCACCAGAGAAAGAAAAAAAGCAAAATGGTAAAAAGAAAGTCGCTGACCTACAAGAGAAAGGCTTGAAGCATGAAACCAAGCAGACCATTTACGCCATTGTTGCGTTTTTCCTCGCAATCTTTTTTGCCATTGCCGCATTTGGGGGAGGCGGTGTCGCAGGTAGCGGTGTCTATGGCTTACTAAAGAAACTCTTTGGCGTTGGCTACATTTTCCTACCACTCAGCGCGGCACTACTCGGTATATCACTCATCGGCGAATACAGAGCAAGAGTCTCTAGTTCACACCTCGTCGCCTCACTGATTTTCCTTTTCTCTGCACTTTCAATAATAGACATCGCTTCTGTTGCGCACGCTGGTGGCATGGTCGGCAAATTTGTCGCTTGGCCATTTATTAGGCTCTTTGATAAAAGCCTTGCAATACTACTTTTTGGCGCACTAGTTATTATTGCTCTCCTCATGCTTTTTGATGCCAAACCTGCGCTCGTTCCATTTTTCAAAAAACTTTGGGCACTCATCACTGGCAAGAAAGAAGTCGTGGCGAGCGCGACAATCACCTCTGCTGAAGAAAAGAAAATCGACGCAATCGCCAATGCCGAAATTGCCCGCGTCGAACATACAGAAAGAAAAGACGAACCGCAACAAGAAGAACCAAAGAAAAAGAAAACCGATGATGAAATGGCTGGTTTCCAAATCGCTAGTATTCGCCGTGCGAGTGCGTACACACCACCACCGCTTTCACTCCTCGAAGGCGATCGAGGCAAAGCGAACGTCGGCGACATCAAAGGCAATGCCAACATCATCAAGCGTACGCTAGCAAACTTTGGCATCCAAGTTGAAATGGATGAAATAACTGTCGGGCCATCTGTCACTCGCTACGCACTCAAACCAGCCGAAGGCGTCAAGCTCGCTCGCATTGTTGGTCTGCAAAATGACCTCGCACTTGCGCTTGCTGCACATCCGATTCGCATCGAAGCGCCAATTCCAGGGAAGTCACTCGTCGGTGTCGAAATCCCAAACAAAACCAAGTCGACTGTTGGCCTCGCCTCACTCCTCGAAGACAGCGAATATAAAAATTCTGAGAAGCCACTCTTTATGGGTGTTGGTCGTGGACTTTCTGGTCGCGCCAAATTCATAAACCTAGCCAAGATGCCACACATGCTCATCGCTGGTACAACTGGCGCCGGCAAGTCAGTAACTATCCACACACTCATTACATCGCTCCTGTATCGTCTCGGGCCTGAAGATTTGCGATTTATCATGATCGACCCAAAGCGTGTTGAGCTCACGCTCTATAACAAAATCCCGCACTTGCTCACGCCTGTCATCACTGACGCCAAGAAAGCCATACTCTCGCTCAAATGGGCAGCAAAAGAAATGGAGCGTCGCTACAACATTCTCGAAACCGAAGCTGTGCGCGATATTGATTCGTATCACAAACTCATCGGCAATAGAAAGCCAAAAGACGGGGAAGAAGTAGACCGCATGCCATTCATCGTCATTATTTTGGATGAGTTGGCAGATATTATGTCGTCGTACCCAAGAGAACTTGAAGCTGGCATCGTTCGTCTCGCGCAAATGTCTCGCGCTGTTGGTATTCACCTTATACTTTCTACTCAGCGCCCAGAAGTGAACGTCATCACCGGTCTCATCAAAGCCAATGTTCCGGCTCGCGTAGCGCTCAAAGTTTCTTCGCAAATAGACTCACGAACAATTCTCGATACTGGTGGTGCAGAGAAATTGCTCGGTGCTGGTGACATGCTTTTCATCTCAGGCGAATCTTCACAGCCAGAACGTATTCAGTCAGCATTTATTACCGAAGATGAAGTAAAACGTGTCGCGGCTTGGCTCGGCAAGACATATGAGAATGAAGTTATTGGCGACATTGCGCTCACAGGTACGCCAAGTGTCGACAAGTCTATATTTGAAGCAACACTAGATTCTGAGGACAATGCCGATGATGATGAAATGTATGAATCAGCAAAACAAGCTGTTATGGAGGCTGGTAAAGCCTCGACTTCGTACCTCCAGCGCAAACTCAAGCTCGGCTACGCTCGCGCAGCACGTCTCATGGATATACTTGAAGAACGTGGTGTTGTTGGCCCAGCAGATGGCGCAAAGCCTCGCGAAGTTTTGATAAAAAATGATATGGAAAATCCTGAGCTCGGCGCGTAAACGTATATGATGATTGACCCGAAAAAATTTATCCGGTTTGCCTTGATTGGTTTACTTTTTCTCGGCATTACGGTATACGGGTACTATCGGAGCAAGGACGCTATTTTTGGCATTGCTATCACAACTTCTATCCAAGACGGTGCTGTTCTTGACTCAAAACTGCTTACTCTCACTGGCAGTGCGCCACATACATCGAAGTTTACGGTCAACAACAGGGAGATTCTGCTCGACAAAAATGGTGACTTTGCCGATACATTGCTCCTCCAAGACGGCTATAATATACTTACCCTAGAAGCGAGCGACAAATTCGGTAGGACGATACAAAAGGTAATCCGACTGTATACCAAGCCTGCTGTTGTCTAGTTTTATTTTTAACATTTCTTTATCAGTATTTCATGTGCGAGGTATACAATACTTGCATGTCATTTAGTAATTAATTCCAAAACATTTTATGGCAAAAAAAGCTACGAAAGCACCAAAAGAGCAGGGGGGAGCAGTTGATGACGCAATCAAGTCAATCCTGACAAAGTTCGGCGAAGGTTCGATCATGAAGCTTGGCGATGCGCCGAAAGTTAACGTCAGCGCCATACCAACAGGCTCTATTGGTCTCGACATTGCACTTGGCATCGGCGGTTTGCCACGCGGACGTATCATCGAAATTTTCGGTCCTGAGTCATCGGGCAAAACCACACTCGCGCTCCACGTCGTCGCCGAAGCCCAAAAGCTTGGCGGTATTTGCGCGTACATTGATGCTGAACACGCAATGGATCCAGAATATGCACAAAACCTCGGTGTAAATATTGCCGAGCTACTTATTTCTCAACCAGACACAGGTGAGCAAGGTCTCGAAATTGTCGAGTCGCTTGTTCGCACCGGCAAGATTGACGTCATTGTCATTGATTCTGTCGCAGCACTCACTCCAAAAGATGAAATAGAAGGTGATATGGGTCAGCAACACATGGGCAAGCAAGCACGTCTCATGTCGCAGGCACTTCGCAAGCTCACCGCGCTCGTCGCACGCTCAAACACAATAGTTATTTTCATCAACCAGATCCGCATGCAGATCGGCGTCATGTTCGGCAATCCAGAAACAACTCCAGGTGGCAAGGCACTCAAGTTCTACACTTCTGTCCGTCTCGATATTCGTCGCATCGCGCAGATTAAAAAAGGTGAAGAAGTCGTCGGCTCGCGCACTCGCGTCAAAGTTGTCAAAAACAAAGTCGCTGCACCATTCAAGCAAACCGAATTCGATATTATTTACGGCGAAGGTATTTCACTCGAAGGTGAAATCATGGCACTCGGTGAGAAGCTCGGCATTATCGAGAAAAGTGGGGCTTCATACACCTACGTTCCACCAGCCGGAGAAAAAAGTGAGAAAGGTGAAAAGGCCGACAAAGCCGAGAAACAGCCCGACAAGATTCCGCTCGCACGCGGATACGACGCCACTCGCCAAGCTCTCCGCGAAAACCCAAAACTCCGCGACCAAATTCTCAAGGTCATCCGCAAGCGAATGAAAGAAGTTGTTTCCGAATCAAGCGGCGAATAGCAGACTATTCGAGCGAAGGAATAAAAATAGCCAATCGAGTCATTTTCGGAGCGCGACGGCGCGAGAAGAAGGCGCTTTTTCAGCAGAAAAAGACGCCGGTGACGAGAGGGGCTATTTTTATTCCTGCGCACAATTTGACAGAGCTATTTTTTTGTGTATAATAATAGTAAACGTACTAAAAAATACAATAATGAAAATAGCAAAAAAAGATTGGAATACGCTCACAACTTCCCTACCTGGTAAATTTCAAAGCTACAAAAATCCTTCTCGCTTGAGAATGATTCGTGTTAAAAAACTGGCTTTAAAACTTCGTGAAATAATCAATTTGTGTAATGACCCAGATCTCATCAAGAGACTGTTATCTGGCCCTTGTATATTCTTGGAAAGACCTGTTATTCGCCACCAAGACAGTGTCGAATTCAACTTTGCCGAAAAATGCACGATAGCTGAAGGGCTTCGGAAAAAATCACCTGATGTTCTATACAAAATGTATAGAAACAATAAGCTTAAGGTACAACATCTTGTTGAAGCAATAAATGCTGTAAACTGGTATATCAGAACTGGCCGACCAATTACCAAAGATGTCCTTGCGAGCAAGCTTGTACTTGAAAAAGTACTCAATATTTCTAATCTCGATCATCTTCGCATCTACGAAGCACTCAAGTATGAGGACAAGATGGCCATCGTTAAAAAAGCCGAGAAATACCTCATTGCAGTACTTACTATGTGTATTGAGCATGAAACAAAACAAGTTGCGCTCAATAAAAAAATGATTGTCGAGGAAGAAGTTTTTGCTTAGGCCAAAACAAAGAATACGCACCCAAATACTGGGTGCTTTTTTTATTTGCCTTTTTCCACCTGCTTGGCTATAATCGTTGGCATGGCACTCCTCGCATACAATGAAATAAAGGAAAAGAAGATAATCCTCCACGACGATGAGCCGTGCGAAGTGGTCGAAAGCCACGTCGCTCGTACCCAGCAACGTAAACCGCAAAATCAGGTCAAGCTTCGCAGTCTCATTTCGGGCAAGAGCTTTGCTGCCACCTACCACGTCTCTGAACAAGCCCCGGAAGCCGACATCACCAAGCGAGACGTCAAATTCCTCTACCACAACAAAGGTGAATATTGGTTCTGCGACCCAACCAATCCAGCCAATCGCTTCAAGCTCGATGAAAAACTCCTCGGCGAAAGCGTTCGTTTTTTCAAACCAAACGAAATCGTCACCTCACTCATTTGGGACAACGATGGCGAAGATGTCACTATCAGCGTCAAACTACCCGTCAAAATGACATTTGAAGTCAAAGATGCGCCACCTGCCATCAAGGGCGGTAGCGTCACTGGAGGCAACAAACTCGTCACGCTCGACAATGGCGCAACCATCAACACCCCGCTTTTCATTTCTGTCGGCGATAAAATTATCGTCAACACAGAGACTGGAGAATACACAGAACGAGTCTAAATTTAGCAAAATAAAAAACCCAGCATTTGCTGGGATTTATTTTAACTAGTTATTTTTTTACGCTGGGATAGCAAGCGTCTCAATAGGTATTGCGTGCACATGGACTTTCGGATACGAAACAATCCTGAGAAAGAATTTGCCTTCCCGCTTCCTGACTTCAAATTCAAAAGATTTTGATTTGAGGTAGTCGTAGTAAACTTTATCTCTACCGTAGAGGTCTTGGCACTTTACCGTATCCTGCTTGTACTCTTCGATCAATTCATACACTGTAAAGGTTCGATGATTATTATCTCTGGCTCGTAGCTCCATGAGCATAACACCTCGTAGTAACCGCTCAGCTTCCCTTTTATAGAGCGCTCTGTCGGCAATTTTCAAAAGATCTTTGTAGAGAAATCCGTCTGGCTCATAGGTATCACTGAGTAAGAATTTCATGGTTTCAGGGCCAAAGATAATCCCTATTGGGCAACCTTTTTCTGTAGCATAGAATATGGGGTTCTTTATTTCTGGAGCCGACAAGAATATGCTGGCAAAATGGCGATCGACTTTGAACGAAGGCAGTGATTGCCCCCATGCCAATTCGAGGTTGTGTGTATCGGCATCTCTGCCGTGTGCGAGTAAAGTGGTCACAATATATTTTGCTGATGTTGCATCATTTGCATAAATATAAAGAGTGAGATTTTCTGGATTTATTCTGCGTTGCATGTATTTAGTTGTTTAAATATTTACCGCATTATACCACATATAAGAAAAAACGCACGTTTTGCGTGCGTCTCTTCTATCCCTACTACTTGATGATGAATGGAATCAGTCCCATGAATCGCGCACGCTTTACTGCGAGAGAAAGCTTGCGTTGGTTCTTGGATGATAGACCTGAGCGCTTGCGAGAAGTGATCTTGCCGCTAGGGCCGAGGAATTTCTTCAGAATATCAATGTCTTTGTAGTCGACATGCTTGATATTGTTGGCTGAGAAATAATCGTGCTTCGTAAATGACATATTATTTTTCGTTTAATTTTTAAAGTTTACTTTTTTAAAATGGAATATCTTCCAAGTTGTTATCGTCTGTCGGATATTCGATAGTGTCGAATCCGCCGTCTTCTTTCTTGTCATCTGGAGCTCCGCCACCTTCAGGCTTTTGGTATGCCCCTGTACTTGCGCCACCTGGACGGCCAGTACAGCTTGGGCCAAACTGGAAATTCTCAACGACGATTTCGGTGCGGTAATTCTTCTTGCCTTCTTTGTCGTCCCAGCTTCTTGTCTGAAGTCTGCCTTCGACGTAGAGTGAGCCACCTTTTTTCATATACTGAGCGATGAGCTCTGCGGGACGAGCGAATGCCACAATGTTGTGGTACTCAGTCGCCTCTTTCTTGGCACCGTTAGCGTCTTTCCATGTGCGGTTGGTTGCGAGTGCTGCTGACATGACTTTTACTCCTGATGGCAGAGACTTGAGCTCTGGATCGCGAGTGAGGTTTCCAATTATTTGAACTTTGTTGAGGTACATATGTTTTTCTTGAATAGCTAGTAATATCACTGCCTGCCAAAGCGGTACAGTTAGTTTACTCCGTTACTGCGAGCTCTTCAAGTTTCTTCTCAATTTCTGCTTCGTCAATCGGAGTTTCTTCTGCATTCTCGATTTTACGTGCTGGACGCTTCATACCACTACCCATAGTACGCTTGCCTGCGATAGTGTTTTCGCGGACAGTCAAAATGAGGAGGAAACGGAGAACATCTTCGTCGCGCTTGAGAATAGCCGAAATTTCTTCGTTCATGGCAGGATTACCTTCGAACTTCATCCAGCCAAAGTAGCCTTCACCAAACCACGACTTCTTGTTGCCGATCGGGCGAGACATTTCGTAGCCGAGAGTAATGAGACGAGGAAATTCCTCGCTAATGCTCACAGCGCCTTTACCTTCGACCAAATCCTTGATTGCGGTAACTTTTGCCGCAACATTTTCCTCGAGCATCGAGCCAATGAGCAAGTAGCCGAGCTCATACACACGATTCTGAGTCTCCCCTTTTCCCTCCTTTCCTTCACTTGTTACCTCACTCATTATTTCGTTTTCTTCCATAGTTAAATGCCTGTTAAAAGGCATACAGATGCTTGTAAAATACCTCTCATGGGCGCGTATGCACCAAAGTGAGGCTTGTCTCGTTTCGGACCTAAGCGCTGGGGTTATCAGTACCCCCGCGAACGAGACTTGGTTACTTTAAGGGAAAATGACGGTTTTGTCAAAATTACTATTTGTCACCAAAAGAGTAGAAATACCCGTCTCTTGCTCCGACAAATATTTGCCCTTTCCAAATAGCTGGAGTGGACTCAATACATGCACCGGAGGCGAGCAACATGTCATTGGTCATTTTCGGATGCGCAGGGTCGTTGAGTGAATATTGGCGTAAACCACCAGGGACGCAGATACCGATGAGGAGTTTGCCATCAATCACGTTCGGCGAAGACCAAGCATGGAAACCAGCGTCTTCGGTCGAAGTTATCGTGCCAGTTTCTCGTTCGATTGTTAGGAGTTTGCCAGTATGCGTCGTAGCGTACAGATAGTCGCCAAAGATCGCCGGCGTTGCCCAAATGCCACCTTTGTCGAAATGTTCTTTTGGTACATGAATGCCCCAAATGTACGGGTCGCCAGAAGTGTATGGATTGAGCTTCATGAGCTGACCAAGCTTTAGAGAACGCGCCGTATTTCTTTCAAGTTCACTCGAAACGTAGAGCATGCCTTTGTCGTCGACAACGATTGTGGCATCAGTATCATCTCCAGTCCAAAAATCAAAAACGATTGGCGCGACACCATCTGCCACATGAGAAATATCCAGACCAAGCACTCGCCCGCCGGAATTTGCAAAGTACACACGATCGCCGAAAAATGTCACCGAGTCTTCGATGCTGACATCTTCGTCGCCAACATTTTTTATCAGCTCATCATTGTAGCCAGGAGTTTTGAAAATAATATTCGGCGCGACTACAACTTTTTTTACACCATTTTCATCGCTCATATACGATCGATTTATTTTCACGACGAAAAACCAGCTATTCTCGCCACCTTCAAAAAGCATGTCGTTGATCACGACAGGATTACCATCCCAATCGTTATTCCATTTGCCTTTGACGATATCAGCGTTGAGTCGCCAAACTTCTTTTGGCGGAAGTGTCGGATCGCCATCGAGCGAGAGGATGCGGAGATTGTTGTCGCGTGAACCAAAGTACAAAAGTGGATAGCCATCAGGATCGAGCGTCACTGAACCTTTGATGAGGTCGCCAGTTTGAAACTTGGGCCGAGTGTCTTTGCCAGTTTTGGCATTGACGAAATGCACCGCGCCGTCGTATGCGCCGAAAATAACTTCGGTAATGCCATCTGGTCGTTCCCACACAACAGGCTGTCCAGTCCAGCCACTACCACACCACTGCTTGGTCGTGCCTTCAGCTTCAGAGAAACTGCACATTGGTTTGGCATTGTCGCCGTTCGGATAACGCCATAGGACTTGTGGTTCTGCTGGAAGCGGACCTTTGCCATAGTATGTGCGGGTTGGAGAACCGCGAAACATGGTCAGTCCTTCGACTTTTCCCCATGGTTGGCCGATTGCTTTCAGCTGGTCCCCAGTGCCGAAAATACTGCCGACTTTTTCTGTGAATGACGAAATTGGAGTTTGCTCTTCTGTATTCCCGACAGCGCTTGCTGTACGGGAAAAATTGAATACAGTCGAATTTTGGTCAATCAAAAAAGCGGCCAGGAACCCGACCGCAGAGATACCCAGACCAAATATGGCATAACGCGCCTTTGGATACTTTCGAAACATGATGGGCAGATTATAGCAGGATTCTGAAAAATTGCTTGGCGTTATTGAGCATGGCTTGGCGGACTTTTTCTTCGCCGATTTCATCATCCATGCCCTTGATTTTGGCAATGGTTTTAACGACCTCTTTTACCATCCATGGCTCTGCACGTCCAGACATACCAGTACGGTCATTTTTGCGATATGGTTCGGGCGCGGCAAATGGCGAATCAGTTTCAGCCATAATACTTTCGAGTGGCAACATTTTTATCACTTCGTCATAGTCACGAGAAAAAGTAATTGGACCATCAAATGACATTGTGTGATGAGCGTCGAGTGCTTTTTGAGCGATAGTTGTATCGCCAACAAAGAAATGAAAGTTGGCACGGACTTGAGGAAAATTTGAAAGAATATTGAGCGTGTCTTCATATGCGTCCATATTTACTATACCGTCTGGCGTCATACCTTTGCTCGGTCTCGCGTGGATCATAAGTGGCTTGCCTGTTTTCTCTGCGAGAGTAATTTGTTTCAGAAACAGTTCTTTTTGCTTTTTAAAAACTGTTTGCCCATCTGTGGTACGACTTTCTTTTGGCGTACGGAAAAAGTCAAAGCCACATTCCCCTATTGCCACAACTCTTGGATGCTTTGCCATTTCTTCATATGTAGTGATGTCAAAATCCTCATCGGTATCGGTCGGATGCTGACCAATCGTCGCCCAGATATTCGGGCTCATCTCGGCGATTTCAATTGCGCGCTTTGATGACGCAAGATCGGTGCCAACGCAAATCGTCGCAGCGCCTTCGAACTCCATTTTTTTTATCGCACTATCCAGATCCGCATCAAATTGCGGCAGGTTAAAGTGAGAATGAATGTCTATGTATTTTATTTCCATACAAAATTAGATTCTCTGAAACAACGGCTTCTCCGGTTTCATATTCTGCTGAATGAGAGCTTTGAGTAAGTCGTGAGTTTTTGGCATGAGTGGTGCGAGCATAGTTGTGATGGAGTGTAGTCGCGCTACATATTCGCCGATGAGCGCCTTACCTTTTTCTTCGTCGGTTTTGACAACTTTGAAGGCTTCAGTTTCCTGGATGTACTTGTCGAGCGATTGTACTTCTTTCCAGACGTAATCGGTAGCAGTGACAATGTCGAACTCTTGAAGTTTTATTGAAAATTCCTTCATGTCGATGTGATTGGAAAAATCGGGTGCAGATGTAGGCGCGGATATGAGATATTTTTGCGACAAGGTGAGAATGCGCGATGCCAAATTGCCGAGTCCATTTGCCAGACCGGCATTGTACCATTCGATCATGGCTTCCATGGTCAGATCAGAATCTTCGAAAGAGTTGGTGTGACGAAGTAAAATATAGCGCAACACATCGGATGCGAGATTGCCGGCAACTGGCTGAAACACTGCTACGACATCGTATGGCGAAATGACATTACCGAGAGACTTCGACATTTTCTGCCCGCCAGAATTGATGAAGCCGTTCACCACTACATGATCAGTCCCCGGCAAACCGGCAGAGAGTAACATTGCCTGCCAAGTAAGCGACTGTTGGCGAGTATTGTCTTTACCGCAGTATTGGACTTTGTCGCCATTTTGCCAGAATTTTTCGAAGAGGGTTTCATCGCCATTTTTTTCGCTGACTTCCCCATCTGGCCAACCAAGCGTCGAAATATAGTTGGTGAGCGCATCAAACCAAACGTACATGACTTGCGATGCGTCACCCGGCACAGGAACTCCCCATGGCATTTTCTCGGCACTACGCGAAATAGAAAAATCCTGCAAGCCACGCGAAAGAAAAGCTTTCATTTCATTGTAGCGAAAATCAGGAATGACGAGTTGCTGATGATCAGCATAATATTTTTCAAGCAACGGCGCGACTTTCGACAAAGCAAAGAAATAATTTTCTTCGTCAATAAGCTCGAGCTCGCGATTCGGATGAATCGGACAGCGGCCTTTTTCATCTAGCTCACTATCGGTTTTCTCCAGCTCACAACCGACACAATACTTGGCACTATATTTTCCTTTGTAGATATAGCCACGTTCGTCACAGATTTGCCAGAGTTTCTGTGCGGCACTTTCATGGTGCGCATCTGTCGTTCGGATAAAATGAATGTCGTCACTGATGCCGAGCAATTCTACTAGCCCGCGAAATTTCTCTGCGTAGCCATCGACATAGTCGCGGACATCCTTGCCGGACTTTTGCGCAGATTCCCAAAGCTTGAGGCCATGCTCGTCAGTGCCGGTATTGAAAAAGACATCGTGACCAGTGAGTTTCTTGTAGCGCGCGATCACGTCGGCGCGAATTATTTCCATAGCAAAACCAACGTGCGGTTCAGCATTTACGTAAGGCAACGTTGTCGTGATGTAGAAAGGTTTCGACATGAATTAGGAATTGGTTTCGTCGATAACGACACGCCTCTTTTCTATATCATCGACATATTCAAGCAATGCGACCGTGACTGGAATCGCGAGAATGAGCCCCCATACACCAGCGAGCTGAAAACCAGCGAGCACAGAAAGTATCACGACGAGCGGAGAAATGCCGACGACACGCTTGACGACGAGTGGCTGGAAAACGTAGCTTTCTATTTGCTGGATAACAAGGTACGAAATGAAAACAAAAACCGAAAGCTTGAGACCGCCTTGGAGATAGGCAAAACCTGTTGCCGGAATCATGGCAAGTGTCACGCCAAATGGAATGAGCTCAAAAAGCCCAGTCGCTATCGCGAGCAAGAGCGCGTACGGAATACCGAGTAGTGACAGCACGACAAATGTCATCACCGCGACAATAAGTCCGAGGATGAGCTGGCTCTTGAGCCAAAGCGCAATCTTGTGTTGCGTCCTGTCCCATAGACCGATGACGTAGTTCTCATGCTTCTGCGGTGTGATGATGCGGAGGAATTTTGAAATACCATTTTCCTGTATCGAAAGGTAGAAGGAAATAATGATGATGAGGACAACGTTGATGATGCCACCAAAAATCGTAACAATTGAAGCAAAAAATCCGCCCGAGACGCCGGCCGCGAACTTCTGTATCGATGTTGCGAAATCCCCAAGCGAGCTAGCATTGAGTGATGACACAAAGTCTGATGCGCTATTGAGGCTGTCGGCTGTGCCTCGAAAGTTCGTAGATGTAATGTAATTGGAAAGTAAATTGATGAGGTGCGATGTTTCGGAAATAATGAGCGGAACGAAGAGATAGAAAAGTCCAGCCAGCCCGAGAATAAAAAGTACGTATACAATAACCACAGAGAGCATTCTGCCGATGCCGATTTTCTTGAAACGCCTGATCGCGGCTTCGGCGAATGAAGCAATGACAACCGCGGTGAGCACGACGAGAATGATGCTACGAAGCAAATAGAGTGCGTAGAGAAGCAGGCCATACAAAAGAACACGGATTATTGTTCCGGTCGAGATAACTACGAGGCGCTTATCTTCTCTTTCCATGCCAGTATCGTACACCCTTAGAGCCCTGCTTACAAATCTACTTGGGGAAGGAAGGATTCAAGTATTTTTTCATCTGCCACTGGACCAACTCCTGCGAGACGGAAGTTTTCTGGTTTTAAAATATCTTTTGCCACACGTAAAATATCTTCTTTGGTGATGGCTTCGATTCGAGCAGTGCGTTCTTCTATGGTGTCGAGTGGATGATTGAAGAGGAATGAACTACCGTAAAAATTGGCAACGTGTTCATTGTCTTCAAATCCCATGAGCAACGCTGACTTGCGAGACTTCTTTGCTAAAGTAAGTTCGAGATCGGTGACTGGTACTTCCGCGATTTTCTGAAATTCTGCCACCATCGCCGGGAGCACAATTGAGAGACCTTTGGGATCTATGCCTGTACCACCATAGAAAACACCATAGCCTTCAGCAGCAGATTGCGTAGCAAAAACATAGTAGCCATAACCAAGCTCTTCACGAATGCGTTGGAAAAGTCGTGACGACATCGTGCCACCGAGAATGGTAGCGACAAGGGATGCGATAAAGCGATCAGGGTGTTCGTAACCAAAACTTCGTGCACCAAGCAGGAAGTGCATTTGTTCACTGTCGTCTTTCGCGACTTTGACGCGACTACCGACACTTTCACCTGTGGCGACGATTGGCGCAGGCGTAGTAGCCTGCGCTTCGTTAAAATATTTTTCAATTTCAGAAAATGCACTCTCGTGTGAAATACCGCCTGCAACCACAACAACTGTTCCCGCCGGACTGTAATGTTGCTTGTGCCAAGCAGACATACGTTCGCGTGTCATGCCACGGACAGTTTCCTCGTAACCAATAACTGGGCGACCAGCAGGAAGACCGGGAAAAACAAGTTCATCAAAAAGCTGGTCAACGCGTGCACGCGGTTCATCCATGTACATTTTTATTTCATCAACAATGACGCCTTTTTCTTTCTCTAGCTCAGCATCTGGAAAAATAGAATTGAGGTAAATGTCAGCCAGAATTTCCAAGCTCTCGGCAAATTCTGGTATTGCGGTCTTGGCATAATAGCCAGTGTACTGATTGGAAGTAAAGGCATTGATGTGCGCGCCAAGCGCGTCAAAGTCACGAGTGATCTGGAGCGCAGAAGGACGCTTTGTTGTGCCCTTGAAACACATGTGCTCGAGAAAATGCGCGATGCCAGCATCTGCTTCGGACTCATTGTTGGAGCCAACTCGCTGGAGAATCATTGTAGTTTGCGAAAGCGACTCCGGCATATATACCGAAACGACACGCACGCCGTTGTTTAATTCGTGAGTTTTTATTTGCATAGCATTATTTTAGCAAACTGAAATTAAAAAAAGATTACTTTAAAATAAAGAAAAGATAAAGAAATTCTCTGGCAGAAAACCCGCTTCGGCGACTAGGCAATCTTGCCTTTGATGAACGAAACAAGCTCGCTTATTGCCACTCTCTCCTGCTCCCCGCTGTCACGATGACGGATAGTGACTGTACCCAGATGCTCAGGCTTTTCTCCGAGCGTGTCGAAGTCTACCACAATGCAAAACGGCGTGCCAATTTCGTCTTGGCGACGGTAGCGTTTGCCAATATTGCCATTGTCGTCGTAGGAAATACGGCCAAATTCTTTCTTGAGCGTGGTAAAAACTTCGCGGGCTTTTTCCACGAGTTCAGGCTTGTTGCGAAGGAGCGGAGAAACCGCGGCGAGCACTGGCGCAATGTGTGGAGCAAGTTTGAGATATGGTCGTGTCTCGCCATTCATTTCATCTTCGGTATATGCCTCCATAAGAGTAAACAGGACAGCACGATCAACACCGCCAGAGCATTCAATATCCCAAGGAATGTAGCGCTCTTTGGTTTCTTCATCGTAGTACGACATATCAACACCTGAATACTCTGTGTGACGACGCAAATCCCAATCAGCGCGATGGTGAATCCCCCAGGCTTCTTTCCAACCAACTACTGGCATATTGTACTCAATATCCCAAGCATCTTTTGCATAATGCGCGAGCTCATCAGGACCATGTTGTCGCAAGCGTAAGTTCTCTTTTTTAAATCCAAGGCTTATGTACCAATCAAGCGCAGATTGTTTCCATGATTCAAAAATTTCCATCGCTGACTTTTCATCAGGCTTGACGTAATACTGAAGTTCCATTTGTTCAAACTCGCGTTGTCGAAAAAGAAAGTCTCTCGGTGTGATTTCATTTCTAAATGCCTTGCCAATTTGCCCGACGCCAAATGGCAACTTGGGGTGCATCGAATCAAGAATATTTTTGAAATTGACATGGACGCCTTGGGTAATCTCGCCACGGAGATAGGCCTTGGTCGCAGTTGCCTCTGATGCGCCCAGCTTTGTTTCTACAAGCAAATTGAAAACTCGTGGCTCTGACCAAGCAACTTTTTCTTTTGTATGTTTGGTCTCATGGTCAGCAATAGCTTCTGGTTGATCGGCACGTACTCTTTCGTGGCAGATATTGCATTCAACCAAAGGATCGGTAAAAAGCTCTGTATGGCCAGATGCTTGCCAGACTTTTTCCGGCATGAGAATCGCCGCGCTAATTGGAAAAATATCTTCTCGGTCTGAGATGAACTTTTTCCAAAAATGCTGTTTGATATTGTGTCGCAACTCTACACCAAGCGGGCCGTAATCATAGATTCCCGCCATGCCCCCATAAATCTCTGATCCTTGGAAAATAAAGCCACGTCGCTTGCAGAGCGATACGATTTTTTCCATTGTGCTGTTAGTTTCTTCTTTCATAATTATTATTTGTTGAATTTATTGGACAACTTTTTCTCCATTTGGCGGAAAACCTGGCTCACCGGATACAAGCGTCGAAAGTTTGGCAGAGGTTTTCCTAATTGCGGTATTGGTAAACAAATCAGTCGCAGTAAGGACAGATTCGCTGAGCAAGCTCGGTATTGTGTTTACTTGCGAAGTTGATGGCTTGAGCATGACTTGGAACGAAACTGTTTTTGGATTTCCAGAAAATCCAGCTCCGCGCGACACACTGCCAACATTCCAGACTATCTCATGCGTCGTCGTATTGTAGTCAAGATTTTCATTTGAACCTGGATCTTTTTTGACAAATGAAATATTGGCTGGCAATGTTGCCTTTACTTCTCCCTTGGAAACCTTATTGCTAGTATTAGTGATTTTCCATTCTATCGTATAGGTAGTTTCAGCTCCAGCTTTTGGAGGAAGCGGACCAGAATTCTGAATTCCGCCCGTCGAGTATAGCGTTCTGCTGGAAAGTTGCAAATCGGTATTTATCCGAAAATCTTTTTTCTCAAAACTATTGACTTCTTTGAGCGCAACGCCTTCGTCGAGTTGACTGCCTTTGACGCTGATTTCCACGGTAATAGTCGGGTCAGTAATAACGGCATTGGCGCCTGCAAGCAGTGAAAGTGACGAGAAGCTAAGTGAAAGTGTGCCGTGTGCCCCGGGTTTTACGTTGGCAAAAGCTGGCACGGTGTTTTTGTCCCAGACAACAGTGCCAGTATTTGAATCGTAGAAGCCATTTGATTTGATGCCTGTACTACTTAGGGCATTACCGTAAAGCCTTGCTCGAATCTCAAGATTATCGACAGGTGTCGGAAGATTATTTGACCATTCAACTTTTGCGTCTATTTTATCTGCCGAATTTACTGCAAAGATATCTTCGTCTTTGCCACCAAGTGTAAGTCTGGCGTCAATGAATGGCTTGCCGATGAGTACTTCGTACACACTGCTATTGTAGACAACAGAAACTTTGGTGCCGTCTTTGGGGTCTTGTTCGCCAGCTGAAATACGGAAAGCTTTTTTATCACCATTGATACCAACAATTTTGCCGTGTACAGTTATGATATTTTCAGAACCGACATCGGTTTTACCCAAAGGAAATATGTTGTTATTGAGTAATGACTTTGGGGTCGCATCAGCAAACTGAAATCCTGGTGGGTAGTCAACTCTGATAATTGTATTTTTACTGAGGTGGTTCGAGGCGACGACAGCTTTGATCTTGAGTGTATAGTCTTGGTTTGAAACACTTTCAACTGGCGCTTCGACAGTGAGGACAAGCGGTGCTGTATTGATCTGAATAGGAAAAACTTCTTCCTTGATGAAGGTTGCTACAGAGCCGCGGACAGTGTATTCGAGACGTGCGCGGATTTCTTTGTTTGTGCCTTGCTCACCGTAGAGAATAACCGAAATATGTTCATCTATTTGCTCACCTGGAGAAATGGACTTGAGGCTGATACGTTTGCGCTCGTAGTCGCCAGCATCACCAGTGTCGGAGCCACGCGGATACTCGATAATGAGCTGAGCAGAATCAATAGACACGGAATTTTCGTTGGTGACAGAAATATCCATCGGAAGTTCTTCGCCACCGGCAGTATAGGCATTACCGGTGATTGCGATTTTTACTCGATCGTTGGAAACGGTGTTTCCTCCTGCGTAGAGCATGACAAAGGCGTATATCACGCCTAGTACCAAAAATAGCACAGCGCCGATGAAGAACTTTTTAAATAAAGATGAAGAAGTTCTAAAATTTGCTCGGCTGGTTTTTTTTGGCATAGTATTTTCTTTCCACTCTTCACTCACGCCAAAATCTTTCTGACTGAATGTCCCGTCTTTTTTTTCGTGAATGAGGGCTTTGTTTCGGGAATAAAGTTTCCTTCTCAATGATTCGATTCGACTGATACGATTGTTGTCGTCCATTGTTTTATTTTAGCATTAAAGCATTGTTTCGCGGAGGCTGTTGTTGACTTCTTTCACCAAATCTTCGCGACGCATAGCTACTTGCTCAAGTAATTGGTCAGTAATTGGCTCTCTGACAATGCTTCGTTCCCCACTCTCAGTGACGTACCCAAGGTGGTAGAGAATACGAAATACTGCGAGGAGCTCGAGAGAGGTGACGTTTGAGATGAGCTTTTCTTTACTTTTTTTTGAGAGGAAATTCATAACCTCTATGATTGCCTCGTAGAGTGGCTCATTTTTCTCTTGTTCTGGTACAAGCCTACGGATGAGGCTCGCGACACGGTGAAGCATCGCTAAAGTCGCCATATCTGGCGTCTCGATGCCGAGGAGCAAATCAGTGCTACCTGCCCTATATGCCACCTTGGTATTGATCAGGTCTATGCGGACCACCATGTACGGCTGGAGGGCAAAACGGAGCTTGGAAGATAGCTTCCTAACACCACGTGCGTCCGCCTTCACTAGCCCAAAATCCCTCGTATAGAGAGAGATTTGCTTGTCCGCCTCGCCCCGAGCGTAGCCGCCAAGAACGAGACCTTCAGTGTGGTGGATGTGGTGCATGGCTGAGTATTTTACTACTTTTCAAAAATCATTTTATAAAGTTTTTCTGACGCTTCTATTTTTTCTTCAATTTTGTCGCTTGTCGCAATAAGTTTTAACTCTGAATAAAATGTAAGGTCTTCATTCATTATCGTCGGCAAAGAATCATACACAGACGGTGCCGAATGCCCTTTATGCTTTTCAAACCAAAGGACAACTGAAGTCTGGTAAATGTGTCCTATTTTAATAGTCACAGCAACTGGGTCGTCACGGTAGTCTTTCATACTATCAATCCGCGCAGCGTACCAAGCCTGCCATGACTGCCATTCTTCTTTTGACATTGGCAGTTCGCTTTCGGTAATTTTTGCACAACGTTCAAGAATCTCAGTTCCAATGCCATCAACTTCAAAGAGTACCCGAGCATTACCACGGCGAAGCGACCAAGCATGCTTTTTCAGATCAACATCCGAAATCGGATAACCAATGTTTGCACCTTCGCAATTTTGTCCGAAAACTATTTCGCGATAGATTTTTCTTGGCTCTTTTAAAACAAAAAATGTATCCCAATCGCTGTGTTCTTTTTCTTTACCAACAGCACGTGAGCCATGAAGAATAATGGCAAGTGGTTGGTGTTTTTGTTTGAAATAATCGATGAGTTTTTGTTCCATGCTTTTAATACTTATAGTCGTACGTTTCCAATTCAATTCGGCTATAGTCGATAAGTTTTTTTGCCTGCAAATCGTAGCTGTGAGTTTGGTAAGGGTTTTCAGGAGCGTCAAGCTTAAATAAATTTTGCTGATAAACATAGACCTGACCTTTGATTGGAACGCCTGGGTAACACCACAAGACCCATTCTTCTCTACCTTGAATATATTCGTTTGGCAAAGTAAATCTTTTCTTTGAGATGAGGTATAAAATAAAGTGTTCTTCTAGAAAAAAATTCTCTTGCTCTTCGGTGAGCTCCCTTCCACAGAAAGTGGCGTCCTCTTTTACATACGCTTTGAAAAGCGTGTCATTTTCATACATTTTTTTGAAGCGCTTAAAATCTGCATCAAAATCACCTCCTTTATAATTGAGATACAGCTGATTCCAAACTTCATAGAAAAATCCATGTTGAATTTGGAAACGATCTTTTTCTTTTAAAAGAAGATTTCGAAAGCCATTATTGTGTCTCATCACAAGATTCATAAACTTCCCTTTTAAATCAGAAGCTGTCTCTCTTGAATGAAGATAGAGGTAGTCACCATAAATCATATTGAGTCCGATTTTTGGCTCAGATACCTTACTAGGTGAAAAATGCTTTATATACTCCAAGCACTCTGCTGGAGATTGTCCCGTAGCATGATCGACGCGAGCAAGAGAAATCGGAAAAACCAAAATGCCAAACTCTTTTGGGAGTTTATTGATATCGAAGAAAGTATTTTTTGGTAGATTTTCCATGCTATTTCTCAATCTTAACTTTATACATATTTTCCTCTATCTTTATCTCCTGCCCATCATTTTCAGTAAAATTGATTTGTGAGACAAGAACAGTTTTCTTGATGTCATCGGCAAACTTCTCGAGAAGTTTTTTGCCATCCTCATTTGTTTCAACTGAAAGTGTAATCACATCGGACGGAGTCAGGCCTGCGGCTTTTCTCATATCTTGAAGCGCGCGCATCAGTTCACGGGCATTGCCTTCGGCGCGGAGCTCGGGAGTAATGTCGGTTATAAGAGTTACTACTGGAGGTGCCTCATCATTTCCAGACGACGAAAAGGTAACCTCTTTTACATTCAATTCTTCCATAATTATAGACATAAAATCGATTGCCTTGGCTGATGTACTAAAAGGATATTGTCTTACTAATAATTTTGAAAGTGGCTGACGAACTTTAATCTGATGTTTTTGGCGTTCCTCAAGACCGTAGCTTACAATTTGTCTAACTTGTTTCATATAATCAATCATCTCTTCATCAACCGTCATAGCTTCCGGCCAAACCGAAAGATGCACACTCTCCGCATCGTTCGCACCTTTCAATTTCTGCCAAATATCTTCTGCGGTAAACGGCGCAAATGGAGCGAGTAATTTGATAAATGTTTTTATCACAAAATAGAGCGTAGCCTTCGCATCTTTATTTCCCTCCTTTATTCTGTCTCGAGAGCGTCGCAGGTACCAAGTAGAAAGATCGTCTACAAACAGATCGATTGGTCTTGTAGCTTCGACAATATCGTAGTTTTCCATTCCTATAGTAACTTCACCGGCAAGTTGGTTGAGTCGAGACAGTATCCATACATCGAGCACATTTTCAGATGCAGGAACAGTGTCGTTTTCCAAAGACGTATCTCGATAGAGTTCGTAAAAAGTGAGAACGTTATAGAAACGTCCGATCAATTTCTTATTAATATCATCAACAAGTTTTTCAGAAAAATTGGCGTCCTCGCCTTTCATGAGCGGACTCGACATGAGGTAAAGTCTTAGAGCGTCGACACCATATTTATCGAATAAAATCCACGGATCGGGAAAGTTACCTTTAGACTTTGACATTTTCTGACCATCTTCAGCTTGAAGTGTCCCCGTTGTGACAACATGTTCAAATGGTGCACGATCAAAAAGGATAGAGGAAATAACAAGTGAGTAATAAAACCAGGTACGGGTTTGGGCAATGTACTCGGCAACAAAACCGGCTGGAAAATTTTCTTTTTGCCAACTTGGTCTATCAAACGGAAAGTGATCTTGGGCAAAAGGCATTGAGCCTGATTCAAACCAGCAATCTATTACTTCAGGGATGCGTTGATACTCGTCCCCGCTTTCATCGACAAGTGTAATCGCGTCAATGTAAGGTCGATGAAAATCAAGTTCAAAGTTAGCATTATGCGGAAATGGCACAAAATCAATTTTACGATGCTCAGCATTTTGGAAATAGTGATAGTCCGGAACATTTTTTATGGCATCGAGTGCTGCTTCGGTCGAAAGTGCTTGCGCACCAGTAGTCAGCAGCCAACTTGGTCCGCCGTGTGTCACAATCAAGATTTTTTTATTCTGATGTTTCTGTTCAAGCTCAAAGATAAAATCGAGCATGCGCTTGCGCACATCAGCATACGACTCACCACCTTCTGGTGCTAGGAAAAAGTTACTCGTCGTTTTAGGAAAAGCATCATGATAATCATTCCATTTTTTGCCATCATATTTTGGACCAAGCTTCATTTCAACCAACCGGTCGTCTTCGACGACATCACTCACCTTGAGACCATAATGTGCAGCAACTTCATAAGCCGTCGACTTGGTACGTGAAAACGGCGAGCTAAAAATGAGATCAATGTCGGTTTCTTGTTTGAGCGCAGCCGCAGCATCTTTCGTCACTTTTTTGCCAGCTTCAGTGAGCGAAGCATGTTCTCCCGGATCATCAGTAATAAGACCTTTGAGATTTGCATCAGTCTCACCATGGCGCATGACATAGTATGTATTTCCAGATTTTTTAGTTTTTTTCTTGAGTTCTGCGAGTGAACTGATGAACATTGTTTTGCCTTTTTTATTTTTCCAGATTGGCAAAGGCGAAGCCCAGTAACGATTACGCGAAATAGTCCAATCGGGCGCACTTTCGAGAATTGCGCCAAAGCGTCCGTCTTTGAGATGCGCAGGTACCCAATTCATTTCCTTGGCATGCTCTTGCAGATCTTTTTTTACTTTCTGAATATTTACAAACCATGACGGCAAAGCGTAGTAATATAGCGGAGTTTCGCAACGATAGCAGTGCGGATATGAGTGCACAATTTTTTCTTTTTCAAAAAGATGGTGATTGTGCGCCAAGTATTTAACAATTTCAATATCACCCGCCTGGTGGTTATCTTTTGGTTTTACAAATTGACCGGCAAAATGCGTGACTTCATCCTTAAATCTGCCTTGCGATGTGACGTGGATAATCCAAGGCAGACCTTCTTTCTTGGCTAAGTTCATATCGTCTTCGCCGAAAGCTGGCGCAATGTGAACAATCCCAGTACCCGCATCAAGTGTCACAAAATCCGCGCCAACTACTGACCAAAGTTTATCGGTTTTAATTGCATCATCATGTGTATAGTAGTCGAAAATCGGCTCGTACTTTTTACCGACAAGATCTTTGCCTTTTACTTCACCGATTACCTCATGAGCAACTTTGACAACTGTGATTCTTTCTTTTGCCAAAATGTAGGTTGCTTCTTCGATTTTGATTTTTACGTAGTCAAACTCCGGATTGACTGCGAGCGCTACGTTACCGGGCAACGTCCATGGCGTCGTAGTCCATGCGATCAAATACGTTTTTGGTTCTCCGACGATTGCGAATTTTGCGTAGACAGAAATATCGGTGATATCTTTATAACTATTATCCATCGCGATTTCAGAATTCGCGATCGGTGTTTCGCAACGCGGGCAATATGCAAGCACTCTCACTCCTTCATATATGAGATCTTTTTTATTTAACTCGGATAGTGCCCACCAGACTGATTCAATGAAATTATTATCCATCGTCTTGTAGCCATTATCAAAATCAACCCAACGACCAATACGATCAACGGTCTTTTTCCACTCTCCAACGTACGTCAAAACTTTACTACGGGCTGTTTCTGTAAACTTTTCTATGCCATATGCCTCAATATCTTTTCTTCCAGATATACCAAGTTCCTTTTCAACAATATTTTCAATCGGCAAACCATGACAATCCCAACCCCAACGACGAGGAACATGGTAACCTTGCATCGTCTTATAACGACCAACAACATCTTTTGCTGTACTACCAAGGATGTGACCATAGTGAGGAAGCCCTGTGGCAAATGGCGGACCATCATAAAATACATAGTTCCCTCTTGGAGAAGACTTAGAGAGTGATTTTTGGAACATACCCTCGCTCTGCCAAAAAGCCAAGATTTTTTCTTCGCGCTCAGCTTGGGGAGATTTCTTTTGTTCCTTGGCGTCTTTGTTGATATCCATATCGGTATTTATAAACGTAGCCTTATACTAGCAAAATTGAGGTTATTTTGAAATATTGCGTTTGGCACAGAATTTAGTGATAGCAATAAGTAAATATCGGGCAATAAAAAAGCACCCAAAACGAGTGCTTAGATAACATACATAAATCTTCCGATATTTTCTTTTGCCAAATCTTCATATTTTGTAAAGTGGTATGTGCCAAAAATTTTCCGAGCAAGAAATCGCTTGAGAAATATTTTTTGACCATATATGAATTCACCCCTACTACATACGGCACGATGTTCCCTCGCCAGTTTCTCGGCATTACCTTTGAACACTTCCCATGGTACAGCTAGAGAAGAGAGGTCGATATCGGTGACAAGCCATTCATCTTCTTTCTCCGGTGCATGATCATGCCTGGTAGCCAGAATGTATCGCTCTATGTCGCAAATGTAATTTTCATTTACCCCAAGCTTTGTGAGGCAACTCCTGGCGAGCTTCGCGGAAAGTACTTCATTTTCTGGAAAACCCGGAATGTAGACTGCGTCATGGAAGAAGAGCGCAGCATAAACATTTTGACGTGCGAGATACCCTTGAGAGTAATCAATTTTTAAAATCCGGAGTACCTTTTCCAAACAATCAGTGAGGTGAAAAAGTGTATGGTAGTGGCGATGATTTTCGCCGTACATAGCTTTGATACTCGCAATGAGCGATGGCACAAAGATCAACCGATCTGGCTTGCAGGTAATATGGCTATTGAATGTCTCGAGAGACAAAGGATCTATTTTTTTCATGAGAATTTTTCCCAACTATACTGACATCAAGGAAAATAGCAAGCGACGGAAAACTACAAAAAGCCATAAAAAAGCTCCCTTTATCAGGGAGCAATGCAATTAGTTATTTTCGTACACTCTTCTTTTCATGTCATTTGGAATAATTTTCTGATTGTAGAAAGGAACGGCTTTCATTTTCAGAGCAGATGCCTTGACGTATTCTTTTTTTGCACCAACTGAGCTTTCCCAATTTGGTAATTGAAGAAGTGTTGAAAACTTCCCTGTTTCCATAAGTGGAAAATAGAACCTATCTAAAAATACTTGCCCAAAATATCCGCGAATCTCATGTTTTTTTATCTCATGGACAGCACTGAAAAGTGGCTGGAATGACATTTGATTGAAAACCCGATAACCACTGTTGGCAGCGTTCGCAACTGCATTACTAAATGCAGTAAGATTTTCTTCTTTTGTTCCGCCACCCGTACTAATTGGTCCAGAAACCAATGCTAATGTGTGCTGGTCGTTTATGACATCAAGTGCAAGTAAAAATGCTTTTTCGAGGGCATTGTCATACGGCTTGATCGCATAGAGTTTTTCTAGGTGTTCATTGGTCCAATTGTAACGATGCAAAAATTGAAATGTGCCGACTTTCTGACCTAAAACTTTTGTACCCAAAATAGCAATATGGTCATCGACAAAAGTATCTTTGAAACCGGGAACAAACTTTGGGATAGCAACGAAAGGATGGTCATGGATGTCGGTTTCGTGGAAACAAATACCGACTATTTCGTTTGTGTCTGAAGCGACTTTCATGAGACGATCGTAGTCTGGATGATCAAAGTAAGGAGCTTCGAGATGTGTGCCAACTTTGGCAATGAGGGAGAGCAATTCTGGTTTGGTGTCTTTGTATCTTTTCATGGTATTCGATTTTAAAAATGTTCGTTTGCATAGTATCAAATATTAGTGTTTTGTCAAATAAAAAACTCTCTTTCGAGAGTCCTATTTAACCGCGATGATTAAACTCCGAACAACATCCGTAAGCTTGGCGTCATTTTCTTTTGCCATTCTTGTAACCTCTGAGTGAGAAACCGCATGGGCATTTTCATCAAAATGATTGTTGGTGATGAGCGACACACCAGCGATACTGATTTTCGGATTCTGAGCTTTAATCGCCCAAACTTCTGGCACAGTAGACATACCGACAGAGTTGAAGCCACGATCCCGCAAGTCTATGGCAGTACAAGGGCTTTCATATTCTGGGCCTTGAACCGCAAAATAGCTACCTAGGGAATTTGGAAATTTCGCTCTAAAGTACCAATTGAGGTCAAACAAATTTGAACAGTTCACAAATCTTCTATTATCTTCAAAGAAAGCGATATTGGGACTTGGAATATTCCCCGCGCAATCTTTCAAGAAAATAATTTTCCCGGCTTCAAAAGTGAGCCCTCCAGCCGCATTGAGCAAAATAAAATTCTTGGCACCGTAGCGAATGCAAACCCTCATCATAAACGCTGCTTCGTGAGCAGATCCGCTTTCGTAAAAATGATGCCTGCCTTGGAGAAGCCAGAGCACGAGTCGTCGTGGCTTTTTCTTCTTGCCATCAAACGACTGGTGTACCGTGACTTCAGCAACGACGAGCATACCGATATGGTTTGCGACAGTTGGCACAGGAAAGCCAATTTTTTTATAAGGAACCATCATGGTAAATCTGCCATTTTTTCGAATCACGTCGAGTAATCCTTCAATTGGCGCACTACCTTGCTGGATGACAATATCTGGCTTTTCAATACCGCCAGTGGTGAGAATTTTCTGAGCAGAATTTTCAATTCTTTTCTTGTATTTGCTGATGTAGTCTCTATCTATCATATGTAGTTATTTAAAATTGTTTTGCTATTTCTACATGATATTGGTTATTTTGTCAAACAAAAAAACCGCTCCAAACTGAAGCGATTTTTTCATAATATTTTCTTAAGCAAAAACAAATTTCGGTATGTATCCCCTCCGATTGAGGTAGAAAATCACAAGCAAAGCGAGCACTATAACAATAATTGTCGGATTGACAGGAGAAAAGATTTTCGCCAAGCCCCAAACGCTTATCCAGTTGGCATTGATAGTGCCATTTACTGTTTCTATGTTATCAGTGAATGTTTCATCTTGTTTGACATTGTTATCTTGATTGAGTTTGGCAGCCGCGATTTGGTTATTGTAGTTTTTCTGCTGGGTATTGTAGCTAGTATTTTCTTCGGCTTTCTTTTGCTCAAGCATTGATTTTTCCCAAATCTTTGTATTTTGCTGTGAAGTCAGCAAGTTCTTCTGTGTTTGGTCAGTTGAGGCAGCAGCTTCTGTTGTCTTGGCGTTTATTTCTGTCTGCTTAGTTGCGATTTGCTCATTGAGCGTCGCCAATGTTTGATTGTGCTTTGTGGCTAGCGAAGCCTTGGCTTTTTCAAGCGCAGAAAGGTTGTTGCTAATATCTTCTGCTTGTTGCTCTATTCCCTGCTTCTGACTGAGAAGGTTTGTTGAAGACTCAGAAACATTTACCAATTTTTCATTGGTTAGGCTTTCGATTTCATCCTTGAATGCTTCAAACTTAGACTTTGGCACAACAAAAGAAATGTAGCCGTACTTATCTGTGCTACTTATATTATCCACTCGCCCATCCGCACCTTTGACAATATTCTTGGCGTCTTTGATCACGTCGGCAACATGCCTTGTATAAATCACTGCATTGTAATTTGTCTTGAGGAATTCACGTGTGTCTTTGTATGAAGATTGTTCATTGTATGGGTATGGATAGATATCCGGCATCATTCCATTACCAGCAGTATCTGTTTCCATCATTGGTGGCATTGTCATCCCTGGATATCTATAATTACTACTAGTGCCCATACTCGGACCAACACCAAGTGTAGTACCTAAGTATCCACGAACAAACCAGCCCAAAAAGATGACAGCGACAATCACCACAAGCCACGTCACTTTTTTCTTTGAGATTTTAATTATTTTACGAGTGTCATTATTTTCCATAGTTATATTTTCTATTAGTAATGACCTAATAGTGGCATATATATGTTTTTCAGCAAGCACGACCCAGGAAAACGAAATTACATTTTCGCTGGAACTTTGAGCCCGAGCAGGTGCAAGCCTTTGGTGAGCACAGTCGCAACCGCACCTGAAACCGCAATTTTGTATGAGCTTGTTGGGTCTTCGGCGTCGATGATAGTTTCGGTCGCGTAGAAAAAGTTGAATGCGCCGGCGAGCTCCATGAGGTATGTCGCGATGTGGTGAGGTTGGCGTTCTTCAACTGCGCGCAGTGACGCAAAAGGAAAACGTTCGAGAATGCGCTCGATTGGAAGGGTGACATCGGTTGGATTGTGGAGGTGTGTTTTGATACTGGCTTCTTCGGATTTGCGACAAATCGCTCGCGCACGGGTTGTAGCGTACTGCAAGTACGGGCCCGAGTCGCCGTCAAAAGAAATAGATTTGTCAAAATCGTAAATAATATCCATGCCGATATTGGAGCGCAAAATAGAATACTTCACTGCCGCAACACCAACAGCTTCAGCGACAACTTCGCGTTCATCGTGTGTAAACTCGCGATCTTTGGTTATGGTCATGATGGCTTCTTTTGCATCGCGAATGAGCGACTCGCCAGTGACGACATTGCCGAGGCGCGACGACATTTTCCCTGTCGCAAAGCGCATCATACCGTGCGTGATGTGTTCCATTCTCTCGGCGTAATTTTCGCTCGGAAACATTTGGCGAATGGCTTCGGTGACGACATCCATGTAGTCCTTCTGCTCTACGGCAGTGGTGACGATAGAGAGATCAGGTTCAAGCTCGGTGAACTTTGTTACAGTGAGGGCAAGTTCCTTGGCGTCGTAGAGCGGCAAACCGTTACTCGTCAGGAAAACGCGAGTGTGCAGTTTTAGATTGTGCTTCTCTGCATGGAAAATAATCGCGCCTTCAGAATCTTCAAATACACCTTTGTCTTTGTACTCTCTGACAAGTTCGGCGCCACGAGTCGCCATCTCGGATTCAAAGTAGTATTTGTCGAACTTGGTGCCGAGTATTGCATAGAGTGCTTCAAAAGCTTCGAGTGTAACTTTGCGTCCCTCATCATAAAGCGCAGTATAGTCGCTAGTCTTTTCATATAGTTTTTTATTGAGCACATCTATTTCCGCCTTTGCAACTTCGTCTTTTTCATAAATACTGTTGCCATACGAATAGCATTCGCCGATGAAGTTAGCTTTTTCGCTGACCGAGTTGCCGAGAATTTGTCCACCTTTTTTTACAATACCGTAAATAGCAATTGCTACATGGAGACCAATGTCGCCTTGGTAATTGGCACGAGTAACTTGTCCGCCATGAAATTCTACGAGTCGTGCAATCGATTCGCCAATTGCATTCGACATGAGGTGTCCGATATGGAAAGGCTTGAAAGGGTTTGGCTGTGTATATTCGACAATCACTTTTTTATTATCAAAAATGTCACTCTTGCCGAAGTGCTCGCCGTCACGAAGGATGAATTCCAAAATACTGGTGTAGTAGTCACGCGAGAGATGGAAGTTTATGAAGCCCGGACCAGCAACATCAACCGAGGAAATGTATGGTGGCAAGGCTTTCTGCATTTCTGCCACAATTGTTTCAGCTATTACTTTTGGCGCTTTGCCGTACTGTTTGGAAATAGAAAGTGCTGTTGATGACATGTAATCACCGCGCCCCGACTCTTTTGGATATGTAATCTCAGGCTTGCCAACCATGTAGCCAGCCTTGAGCATCGTTTCTTCTAAAAATGTTTGGAGTAATTCTTTCATGTTTTGTTGAAAATAAATTGATGGAAAATTAATCTGAGTGTACTACTTCCCCGTGCTACCGAAGCGCCCTTCACCGCGAGATGTGTCCGACAACTCTGTCGCTTCGGAAATCTTGGCGATTGCGACGACATACATAATTATTTGCGCAACTTTATCACCCTTCTCTACAGTATATGGCTCAGTAGACAGATTGACGAGGTGTACATTGTACTCACCACGATAACCGGCATCAAAAACGCCACCCATGACATGAAGCCCAGATTTTGAAATACTGCCCTTGTCCGCCATAATTGCCGCGAAACCTTCAGGGAATTCAAGCGCAAAACCAAGATCAAAGATGTGGTGCCCACCTGGTGGCACCGTTACTGTTTCCGTACTCCTTACATCCAAGCCAACGTCACCCGGATGAGCATAGCTCGGCAAAATAGCCTCGGTGTTCAGTTTTTTAACCTTGATTTCCACGCGGTTATAGTAACACAAAGCAGCAAAAATGACTGTTTGACTTTATGGTGAATAAAAGTAAAGTTAGACAAAATCTAAAAAACTCAATATGGAAAACCAGATAAAAACCACGACTGATTTTGATGATATCACAAACGAATGCCTCGATTTAATGTTCAAGAAACGTCTTGACTATGGTGATGCGTGGGAAATACTCCGACCAAGCAGTCTTACCGACCAAATCTTCATCAAGGCCAAGAGAATTCGTTCTGTTCAGGAAAAGAAATCACAGAAAGTTAAAGACAATTTGAAAGATGAATTTGTTGGCATGCTCAATTATTCGCTTATGGGAATAAGCCAACTAGAAAAACGAGCATCTGACACTGTCGAGCAAAAGTATCAAACAATAGTCGGTGATATAAAAAAACTCTTGGAAATAAAAAACCATGACTACGGAGAAGCTTGGCGAGACCTGCGCATTTCTTCTATTACAGATCTTATTCTGCAAAAACTCATGCGACTACGTCAGATGGAAACCAATGGCTACGAAGTTAAAGTATCCGAGCACGCACGCTCGTCGTACGAGGACATTGTAAACTATTGTGTTTTCGCACTCATTCTCATCAAGGAAGGCGCTGACCCAATGAAGTAACCCGAACTTTTTTCGGGTTTTTTATTTTGCACATATTTGACAAAGTGTGCTGAAAAGATAATCTTAGGGCAAACAAACCTTAAAACTATATATCATGCAAGAAAATCAGAACACAGAAACTCCTAGCTACGAAATATTCGTAGTCGATCACCTTGGCCCGCAAGAAGTTGCGATGGCGCAAGCTCTCTACTCAAGAGACCCTCGTAGTGTTATAGAACACCTCAAAGTTATTGAGGAGAAAGGTCCGGAAGCATTTATGGGTAAATACTATGTTGAGTATGGACATAAATCTATCGGGGATTGTGGTTCAACTACGATCTTTATCGAAAACGTCAGCATGCTTGTAGCCAAAGCTGTGCAAGACTGGTCACTCTATAGTGGACAAGAAGCCAGTACTCGCTACCTCGACATGAGTAAACAATCTGTACTCAATCCAATTGGTACTCCTGCTGGACAAGCAATACAAAACCGTTGGATGGCATTTTACGAAAAAGCATTAGCTGTACTTATCGCTGAACTAGAGGAACAGTATCCTCGAAAAGAAGGCGAAAAAGAAATTGTTTATTCAAAAGCAATAAAAGCAAAGGCCTTTGATATTGCTCGTGGTTTTTTGCCAGCGGGAATTACTACCTTTGTCAGTTGGCATACAAATCTTCGACAAGCTGCGGACCATCTCAAAGAAATGCGACATCACCCGCTCAAAGAAGTTCGTGATATTGCGGTTCAAACACTTTCGAAGCTTATCGAAAAGTACCCGAGTAGCTTTAGTCACGAAATCCTACCTGATGATGAGCAGTACTTAGGTAGTGCAGTCGGAAGAGTTTCGTATCTCGACTTGTCTCACAATCTATACAATTCTGAAATTTCTGAATTGGAATTTAGCGCTAAAAGTAATCTGAATTCTGACTGGCTTAATCACTACAGCAACGTGCTCACTTCGAGACCTAAAAAGAGTGAGCTTCCTAAACAATTACGAATTTGTGGCGGTTTCTCTTTTGAATTTCTTTTGGATTTTGGATCATTTCGTGATCTTCAGAGGCAAAGAAGTGTTATTCAGCCAATGCCACTACTCACAACGCATTATGGTTTTGAGCCATGGTACCTTGAACAACTACCTGATTCGCTACGAGAAGAGGCTGTGGAATTGATTAAGGAACAGGCTGATGAGCTAGACATGCTGACAATGTCAAAAACTGAAAAACAGTATTACATTGCAATGGGTTTCAGAGTTCATTGCGTCATTGAGGCTCCTCTTCCCGCCGCAGTATACATCGCTGAACTCCGAGCTGGTCAGACTGTTCATCCAACACTCCGAGTAATTGCGCAACAAATGGGTGCTTACATTAAAGAATCCGTCCGAGGCATTGCGCTTTACTATGACGAAAGCCCGGATGAGTGGAGCACTAAACGTGGCAAACAGGATATTATTAAAAAAGAATAACAAAATACACAGCGCATTACTGCGCTGTTTTTTTATTTAACTTCTTTTGCTATACTCGCCATATGCAAACCGACCAACACCAACGACCACCATGGGACAGCTATTTTATGGAAATTACTAAAACTGTTGCTCTGCGCGCCACATGTGACCGCGGACGCTCTGGTTGTGTCATTACAAGAGACAAACAAATCTTAGTTACTGGCTATGTTGGCGCACCAAAAGGACTTCCCCACTGTGATGAAGTTGGGCACCAAATGAAAAAAATCACGCACGAGGACGGCACTGTCAGCGAACATTGCCAAAGAACAACTCATGCTGAGCAAAATGCTATCGTTCAAGCGGCAAAATTTGGAGTAGCAATTAATGGTGGGACTTTGTACTGCACCATGACGCCTTGTGCCACATGCGCGAAAATGGTTATCACTGCCGGTATCTCTCGAGTTGTTTGCGAAAAAAGATACCAACGTGGCAAAGAATCTGAAGAAATGTTTAAGACTGCTGACATCGAACTGGTTTTTCTCGATGGCAGTGAAATGGAATATGGAAAATAAAATTATTATTGGTCTGGTTGGTCGTATTTGCGCCGGCAAAGGTACTATTTCCGACCACCTGGCAAAAAAATACGGCGCAGCAGTGCTAAGTTTTTCCGACCCAATGCGAGAAATACTACGAGTCCTTCACCAAGAAGTAAACAGGCCAAATTTACAAAAACTTTCACTCGCCATGCGAACCTATTTCGGTGAAGCAGTTTTCTCTACGATGATTAAAGGATACTCAAATGAAATACATGAGAGTATTATTGTTCTTGATCCGTTTCGGAGAATAGCTGATATCGAAGCATTTGAGGCAGGCTCTTTGATAACTATTGGAGTGACGAGGAATGAAAAAGGTCGCTATGAATCAATGCTACACCGTAATCGTGAGAAAAGTGATAGTGATATCACGATCGAAAAATTTCGAGAACTTGATACTGCCGAATCCGAACACGAAATAGACAGCCTCGTTGCCAAGGCGGACTATACGATTGCAAACGATGGTTCGATAGAAGAATTGCTCCAAAAAGTTGATGATTGCATGGCCGCAATTTTGGGAAAATAGTGTTTAGAAAATAAAAAATCCCGCACAGTGCGGGACTTTTTTATTTTAGAATAGTTAGTCAACAATCGTAATCCCTGCATTCTTGGCAGTACCTTCGACTATTTTCATGGCGCCTTCGATGTCGTTCGCGTTGAGATCGCGCATCTTCTTCTCGGCAATGTCACGGAGCTGAGCTCGGGTGATTTTGCCGACCTTGGAAATGTTCGGCTTGCCAGAACCTTTCTCGATACCTGCTGCCTTGAAAATCAGCGCGCTCGTAATCGGGGTTTTGACGACGAAATCATAAGTGCGATCTTCGTAAACATTGATTTTGACACCAACAGTCTCGCCGATCCACTCCTGACTAGCGGCATTGAACTTCTGGACGAAATCGCCAATGTTCACACCGGCCTGACCAAGAGCAGGTCCAAGTGGTGGCGCTGGGGTTGCTTTACCCGCTGGGGCAAGGACTTTTACTTTTTTGATGATTTTCTTTGCCATATTTTTAGAAAAAATTGATTGGAAATTAATGTGTGAAGCGTATGCGTAACGAGCTCGATATTACCTGATTATCGCCCTTCCGTCAAACCGTCAACAGTTCAATTTTAGAGCTTCTTAACCTGCAAGAAATCGAGCTCAACCGGCGTCTCGCGACCGAACATTGAGACGAGCACGCGAACCTTGCCGCGATCAGTATCGACAGCCGAGATTTTGCCTTCGAGTTCCTTGAATGGACCATCGGCGATCATGACCGTCTCGCCAACTTGCAGGTCAATATTGTGAGTGACCGTCGTGTCATCCATACGAGAGAAGAGAACTTTGATTTCTTCAGGAGAAAGCGGAACAGGGTTGACGCCTGCGCCGACGAAACCAGTCACGCGTGGAGTATTACGAACAACATACCAAGAATCGTCAGTCACGATCATGTCAACGAGCACGTAGCCGGGATAGACTTTTTCTTCTTGCTCGACGCGCTTGCCGGCTTTGATTTTTATTTTTTTCTCAACTGGCACGATGACGCCAAAAATACGATCCTGCATACCGAGGGATTCGATGCGCTGTTTGAGGTTACGCATAACTGCGTTCTCATACCCTGAATAGGTGTGGATCGCGTACCAATGCCTCTCACCTGTTGATTCTTGTTTTGCCATAAATAAAAATTTTTGCGTTGATTAAAGTGCTAAAAGTTTTGTGAGACCGAAAGAAAAAAGTGTGTCGAATGCCCAAAGAAAGTATGCAACGCCGACTGAAATACCAATGACCGCAATAGTGGAAATAACCACCTCTCTGCGAGTCGGCCACTTCACCTGCTTCATTTCTTCTTTTGTTGATTTGATGTAGTTTACTAATTTCATATATTGTCCGCCGGAGCGAAAATTCCTGCTAAAATCCTCTTACTAAAAACCGCCCCCGCGGGGCAGTACTTACAGTGTAAGAATACCTCGGGGAGCGGTTTTAGTCAAACATTCGTAATGTTAGCGTATTTCGTAGGTGATAGTCACATTGACTGAGATCTTGTTTTCACCTGTAGGAACAGCAGGGCTTGCTGATGGAGCGGATTCTGCACCCGCCGACATCATGGCGTCTTTGGCATAATACATTGGGTAACCGCCATTTGACTCATTGAAACTAATGACGCGAACAATATGGACACCGAGATCACTCGCAAGCTTTTCGGCTTTTGTTTTGGCTTCGGTGATCGCAAGTGCACGAGCATCGTCTTTTATTTTGTCTTCATCTTCGATGGTAAAGTTTGGTCCACTTATCTCTGCAATACCATTTTCACCAAGACCAGTGAGAACATCGCCAATTGTATCTATGTCGCGGATTTTAATATCGACAGTCTGGCTAGCTTCGTAGCCAACAATTCTTGATTGGCTTGTTGGACAGTACAGCTTTGTACATGGTGCGTACTCATATTTTGGCTGTGCATAGTAGGTGCTTGTCTTGATATCTTTTTCCGCAATACCTTTATCTTTGAGATACTTGACCGCCTTGTTGATCATTTCGGTCTCTTTGGTCTGAGCAATCTTGGTTGTGCTTCCTTCTCCACGCGCAGTAAAGGAAATCATCGCAATATCTGGAGCGGCAAAAAATTCACCATCACCGCTTACTGAAATTGTACTTGGTGTGTCTTTGCTACCAATGTACTGTCCAGCGCGTATTTCATTGATTATTTTAACTACAAAAAATACTGAGATAACTAGCAGGAAGAGACCGATACCATTGACGAACTGGCTTTTTTGTTTTTCTGTAAACATATTTTGAATTAATTACTTATAATAATCAAGATGACGGACAAGCCACCTCTTCATTGCAACACTACTATTGTATCGCAACTAGCTCAACCTCGAAAATGAGCGTAGAGTTTGGCGGAATAATGCCTTTGTCTTCTGAACCATAGGCCAACTCTGGGGCAATTGTAAGCTTACGTTTTTCGCCAACTTTCATTCCTAGCACACCAAGATCCCAGCCTTGGATAACATTTCCTGAACCCACAGTGAAGACAAATGGCTTCACGTGCCCAAAGGCAGGATCAATACTGGAGTCAAATACTTTTCCATTGACCAAAGTTCCAGTGTAATTGACGCTCGCAATTTGTCCGATTTTTATCGGCTCACCTGTTCCCTCTTGCAACGTTTCCATTATTAATTTTTCACTTGTTAGTGTTTGATCCATACTATCTTGCTGATCGTCAGCAAGGACAGCAGTGGCGGTATTGGTAGCGGTAGTAGTTTCTGTATTTTTTGAAATATCTGAATTTTTTGACAAAATAAACCAACCAGCAACAATCACAGCGACAATAATGACAATCGAAATAACAGTTTTATTCATACGTTGATTAACTATAAATTAAATATTAATAAAAAATAATTGCTAACCCGTAGAGTATACACTACGTCGGAAAACAGTGCCCGCGACAAAAATCAGAATTGCCCCCACTGCAACTGGGGTCCAGGGCGCAAAAAGCGCTGCGATGCCTCCAGCAAGAAGTGGTGGTATTGCTTGCGCGATAGATATGACCGAGGTATTTACACCGAGCACTTCCCCACGATTATATTCACTGGCACTACGCGTGAGAAGCGATGAGAAATTGGAGGCCTGTAAGCCTTGTGGAATAGCAAAAGGTAAAATAAGTGCGTAGAGCGCAAGTGGTGTATTGGCAAAAAATGTCAGTGCGAGGCCTGCAGCCGCAAAGTAGTAAACGTAGCGAAGTGTTTTTCTATCTGAGTATCGGCGTGACACCGCAGGCACTATAACGAGCTGGGTAAAAATAATGCAGATACCGACAAAACCAAAAATATTGCCGACCTGGTGCGCGCTAAAATCAAACTTGCGCGAAACGTAGACATTGAAAAAAGAGGCGAAAAAATTGAAGCCAGAATTGAAAATAAATGAAACCAAGAAAAGTGATCGCAAATCTTTCATTCTGTTGGCTTTGATAATATTTTTCACCGCACCAAAAATCTCGATTTTCTTTTTTTCTCTGAGTTTCGGGCTCGTTTCTTTGAAGAAAAAATAAATCGAAAGTACATTGATAAATGAAATTGCCGCGGCAAAGAGAAACGGCGTCGAAGAGTTGAACCAAGAAACAAAGTTGCTGTTCGCCAACTGCCCACCAATGAACGGCCCGAGCACAAAACCGAGCCCCCAAAATGCACCCATGACACCGAATACTCTCACGCGATCTTTCTCTTCTGTCGTATCAGCAATAGCCGCTTGCGCAACAGCGATGTTGCCTCCGGTAATACCGTCGAGAATACGCGAGGCAAAGAGCAGTGGGACATTTTTGGTTACGATAGCATAGGCAAAAATCAGGTACGACATCGCCGTACCCAAGATAGAGATGAGCAAAATTGGTCGACGGCCATACTTATCAGAAAGAGCGCCAAGAATTGGTGAAGCGAAAAATACTGCGAGCGGATAACTTGCTGTCAGGAGGCCGAGGTAAAATAGTCCGAGGTCGGCCTTGGCTGGGTCAAGCAAGAAAAAGTCAGAGCCAGGGACGCCAAGGAGCTGGGGCAAAATCGGGATGAGGATGCCGACGCCCAGCATGTCGATACATATAGTCAGAAACAGAAACCAGTGCCGTCTTTTCATGTACCGCCATTCTAGCAGAATACGGGAAAAGAAAAAGTGCTGTATAATCTTCGTATGAAATTTGGATTTTTACTTTTCGCTTTGCCATTCCTCGCCCTGATTGCGATCACCTCAGTGGTAGTATTTAAAGTTGGCGTCGTTTTTGGAGTACTCAAGACACCGCTTGTACGACAAATTGTCATGTGGGTATTTATTTTGTTGCCAATTATTTTGATCACTACCATGGCGATCGGCAACAAGCATTTCAACTACATCAATATTTTCTTCTACCATATTGCCGTGACTTGGTTGCCGGTGCTTATTTATTTATTCATGGGCGCAGTGCTTTTGTCACTCATCAACTTTGTTGCCGTATATAGCGGTCACCCAGTCAATATGTACGTGCTTTCTGTTTGGGTAATTGTTATCACGGCGGTCGCTACAGGATATGGAATAGTAAATGCCACTATGCCGAGAATTGTGACGTACGATATTGATTCCCCTGCTCTTTCCAAGCAATGGGCTGGCAAAAATATTGTGCTAGTTTCAGACACGCACCTTGGCGTCGTTCGTAGTGGAAAATTTATGAAAAAAGTTGTCGGTAAAATAAATGAGCAAAAGCCCGACGTGGTTTTCATCGCTGGCGACATTATTGATGGACCGGTATTTAATTATCAAAAAGGTCTTTCACCACTCAAAGATATCAAGTCTACATTTGGTATTTTCTATACTCCGGGCAATCATGAGGGTTACAATCCTGAGCCTGAGAAATTTTATCCAATAGTGAAGGCACTCACGACGACGGTAATAGATAGCAAAACCGAAGTGAACGGGACGGCTATTGTTGGACTCGACTACAGACGCGAAACAGTAGAAGCTACGGCGGAAAGATTGAAGGACACAGGCTTTCGTGCTGATGTGCCGACAATTGCACTCCTCCACGATCCGACAAACGTCACGACACTCATGGATGCAGGAGTGTCGCTGGTTTTGTCAGGACACACACATTGCGGACAATTTTTCCCCATCAACTTAGTCGTGCGAGGTATATATAAGGAGTATACATACGGAGTAAATGTTCGTGGCAATAGTACAGCTGTCACTACCTGTGGTGTGGGTACGGCAATGTCACCACTTCGACTTGGCACAAATCCGGAGATTGTGGTTTTGCATATCAAATAAAAACTTAAGTTTTACTTTATCTTGTTTGGCTATACTGCCAAGATGCAGATGGAAGGAAAATTACCAAAAAAACATATTTCTAACGGACTTTTTGAAAGTATCAGTAAAAAAGCTGAAGAAAAATACAAGCTCATCGCGCCAACATACTGTCCTTATTTAAAAGATAAGGTGAATTTCAATGCAAGAGGACTGGATCATATTAGATTTAAAGCATGGAATAGACGTCGTAGTAGATTTGATCAATTTACTAGACTAAAACTTATTCCTTTAGCCCCCAAAATATTGTCTTTATCCCATACTGTCCAGGGGAAATGGTGCCGCAAAGAGTGGCAACGAGTAAAAAGACACGGCAGATGGGAAAAACACCCAAGAGAGGTTGTTTACTTTGAATTTGTTGCTGTTATCAACAATGCTCGGGCAAAAGTAATAGTAAAGGAAATTGTTGGGGGGCAAAAGTTTTTCTGGAGTCTTATACCTTTTTGGAGAATGAATGAGATAACTAAGGCAAGAAAACTATATGACAGCGATATAGAAAATGACGGCAACTTTACTGATGATATTGAGGATTAAAAGAAAAACAACCAAATAAATCTGGTTGTTTTTCTTAGACACTTGGCAACGGTTTATGAACCGAGAGAGAGCCGAAGCCCTCACAAGTGCCTACAACTATTATATTCACGAGATATTTATTGTCAACAATTATTTTTATCTTACTTTCTCCAACGCGCAGTCACACCGGCCGGCAAGCTAACATTTCGAGATGAATTTTCTTTCAAGATAAGTTCAAGCGTTTCTGTAGTTCCGCTGAATTTTTCTTCAATTTGTTTTAAACAATTACCGAATGCGAGCGCGGAATAGCCTGACGCATAGCCAGAAATGACAAGGAAAAGCGGTTTATCTGACAGCAACTGCATGCAGGTATCAAAAAGTTCCAAAAATTGTTCTTCTATTTTCCAAACTTCTCCGTCTGGACCACGACCGAAAGCCGGTGGATCCATAACTATACCGTCGTATTTTTTTCCGCGCTTCACTTCCCTTTTGGCAAAAGCCAGTGCGTCATCAACGAGCCAACGTATTGGCGCATTATCAAGACCATTCAATTTGGCATTTTCTTTTGCCCAATCCACAACCGGTTTTGAGGCATCGACATGAGTGACTTCAGCTCCGGCTTTGGCCGCAACAAGTGTTGCGCCACCAGTGTAGGCAAAAAGATTGAGAACGTTTGGTTTTGCACCAGCGTTTTCATTTTCCGTCTTTTTATTTTCTAAACATTCAGCAATGAACTGCCAATTCAGAGTTTGCTCAGGAAAAATACCGACATGCTTGAACGATGTCGGACGCACCAGAAAATGCAGCCCGCTGTGTTCTATTATCCATTCATCTGGCACGCTTTTATTTACAACTTTATTTCCATCACTGCTCCCATCTTTACTTTCTTCTTTATTTCCTGCTGTGCGCTTTTTCCAAGAACCAGTTTTCGAATCTATGCGGACAAAAGATAGATCGGCGTTTTCCCATGCACTAGCTGTCAGACCTTTATGCCAGAGCGCTTCCGGATCTGGCCGACGCACAACAACATCCCCGATGCGCTCGAGTTTCTCGCCTTCCCCACTATCTATGAGTTCATATCCATTCATGCGGCAATAGTAACGAAATTATTGCTCATCTGCAATTTTTTTATTTTCTTTATATCTCTTGTTTCGATTGCGGACTTGCTGAATTGTTCGTACTAGAAGCGGGACTATTGTCGTCAACACAACCACTGCAACAATTATTGGTAAAATATATTTATCAGGATTTGGAACATATTGCCCGAAAAAGTATCCCATACTGGCAACAACTGTCGGCCAGAGAATTGCGCCGATTGCATTGTAAGTAGTGAACATCCGGCGTGGCATCTTACCGATTCCTGCCATAGGACCAGCAACTGAACGGAGCACGGGCACAAATCTAGCGAAAAGTAACGTCAATACGCCGAAACGAGTAAAGTATTTTTCTGCTCGCTCCATACTTTTGGTTGAAATAAGTCCGGTATTTTTTTTCTCAAAAAATTTGGTGCCGTACTTTTTACCCAAAAAGTAAGCAAGCTCAAATCCCAAAAATGATGCCACTGCTGTCACGACGATAGTTCCAATAAATGACATTTTGCCAATAGCAGCCAAAATGCCGAAAGAAAAAATAAGGCTATCGCCTGGAAACATAATGCCAATCAAAAGCCCTGTTTCAGCAAATATTGCAATAGACAGGCCGAGTAGGCCGAGCGTAGAAAATGTTTCGATACTGAACATATTTTAGAAAAATTTAAAAAAGGTGGAGGAAATAGGCAATCATAATAAGTGCACCGATAGTACCGACAGCAGGATGAATCCGCCAAAGAATAATGTCGATAATAACTAGACCCAAGAACCAGACTAATCCAAGTGCTTCTATTGAATCACTAATTGTTGAGAGAAATGTTTGCAATGTCATGTGACTATTTTATCACAGGAACTTGCGTGGTGCGAGCTTTGTAGTAGGATAGCCACCATGGATGACATTATGAAACCTCTTGGCACCTTTTTCGGCTATTTTTTTAATATGGTGCTTCTAATAGTGCTGGCTCTTGTATACCTCCCGTCTTTCCTTATTACGACTCACCTCAATAAACCATTCGAGGATCTACTCAAGGAATTTGGGTTTTAAATAAAAAAAACCCCTGATATACAGAGGTTATTAGGTTTTTTCTGTGACACCCATAATATGGAGTATCACATTCTTGAGTTTTTTAAAATCAAGCGGCATTTGAATTACATCGATATCTGCCATACCTCTCATTGTTCGAGCAACATGGAGTGGTTTACTGTCTGGGTCAAGGAGACAGATGATTGATCCCTCTTTTCTGTGAGAGCGAAGAATGTTCAGCCATTCTGACTTTAGGTTCCCTTTCGTGCAAACAATAACATTTGCCCTTTCAAAGATACTTTCTGGCCATTGTGTGCCAATAGCGACATACACAAGCATTAATGATGTTTTCAATTTCTTTTCGATATCACCGAAGAGTTTTTTCAAGAGGTCTTCGTCTTCAATGTTAGTTACAAACATATTCATATTGTTTAGGATTTTTTTGAAGTATAGACTCTTTTGACGAGATTGCAATAGCCAGAATCTATTCTGTATATATCCTCGGCACCCGAGCCGATAAACAAGTTACAATTTCGTGTGGTGTCGTACCGACTTGCGTCGCAATTTCTTGGACTGAGATTTGCTCGTTGCCGTCTTTACCAATCAATGTAACCACATCTCCAACGTACGCTTCACCGTCTCTACCGAGCGAAACCGTAAACTGATCCATGCAGATACGGCCCACAACAGGAAAGGATTTACCTTTGATGAGCACGTAGCCAGCATTTGATAGTCGTCTTGGATAACCATCGGCGTAGCCAAGTGGAAGTGTGATGATTCTTTCATATTCGTTTTGTACCTGATAGGTTTTGCCGTAGCCAATGTACTCACCTTTGCTTGAGACTTTAAAGTAAGTAACTTTTGTTGTGAGCGAAAGTGCTGGCATTATTTTAGAAGGAAGTATGCTCGATTCACATTCAGGCTCTATGCCATATATTGCAACACCCGGACGGACCATAGAGAGGTGGTATTCCGGATAGAGAAAAATCGAACGAGATGAGCATATGTGCAAGAATGTCGGCTTCAGGTTTTTTTCATCTGCATATGCTACGGCAGTTTGGAAACGTTCGAACTGGATTTTTGTGTAGTCTGCATCCATGCTGTCAGAAAAATGTGAGTACATACCTTCGCAAATTATTTTTCCTTTTGTCGTCAGGTCAACTGCCAGGTCGATGAATTTCTCTTTTCTCTGCCAGTGGACGCCGACTCGCCCCATACCAGTATCTATTTTGAGGTGGACTGTTGGTATTTTTCCGAGCTTTTCCCCTACTCTCGCAATCTCTTCCAGCTTGTCTGATGAGGCCGCGGTGATTGTTAGATTGTATGTGATAGCACTCTCTATTTCATCACTATCAATAGAGCCGAGCACAAGTATAGGCACGGCAATTTTATCTTTTCGTAATGTCACGCCTTCGGCTACCAGGGCCACAGCAAAATAGTCCACATGTGGGGCAAGAGCTTTTGCCACCGGTACCATGCCATGTCCATAAGCATCGGCTTTGATTACGTCGCAAATAGCGACTTTGTCGCTAACTGTTTTACGAATGACATTGATATTGTTTTCTATCGCTCCGAGCGAGACTGTGGCATAGGTATTACGCATTGGTGTATTATATAGGCATGATTACATTTACCCCAAAGGTGTTTACTGTCCCCGCGCTCAAAGGCATTTCGGCTAAAACAATGGAGGAGCACATCAAGCTCTATGAGGGCTACGTCAAAAATGCCAACGCAGTTTTGGCGAAAGTTGAAGAATATGTGAAAGATAGCGAAACGAATGCTTACGTTCTCGGCGAACTCATGCGACGCTTTTCATTTGAGTGGAATGGTATGAAGAATCATGAGAAATATTTTGCTTTGCTCGAAGGCGGTGCTTCACCGCTGACTGTCGGCAGTCCGCTCGAAAATACCATCACTACCACATGGGGTTCAGTCGGTGCATTCATGGCTAGGTTCAAAGCGCTCGCGCTCACTCGTGGCATCGGCTGGGCGATGCTTTCTAAAGACAGCGCTGGTAATTTACTCATGCACTGGGTAGACGAGCAACACCTCGGCCAGCTCCAAGACACAACGCCAGTCATCGCACTCGACATGTGGGAACATTCTTTTGTCGCTGACTACCAACCTTCTGGCAAGAAAAACTACGTAGAAGACTTTTTTGAAAACTTAAATTGGAGTGTAGCGGAAAAGTTTTTTGCGGAGTAAAAAATGAACTATCATTTGAAAAATGTATTACTGGCTTTTGCGGCAGCAATCACTGACTGGTTGCTTTGGAAAAATTTTGCGCATAGTCGACTTACCTTTGTTGGATTTTTAGTTTCTGCAATTATTGCTGCATATATAATTAGGAAAGTAACGACAAATTCAATTGCCGATTTTATCTTACGTTTTTTTATTATTTCTGCTCTATCTTTTATTTTTATTAACATTCCTGCATTTTTATTTTACCTATTCGTTGTCGTACTTTTTTGAGTTCCTCTTTACCCAACCAAACGGATCAAAGCAGTAGAAAAGAAAAGCATACGTCAGCAACATCACAATGAACGGCATTTGCACGGTAACTGCCGCAAACAGCACATTTGCAGAAGCGTGAATCAGAAAAAGAATTGCTCCCGCAAAAAGACTAGCGATGAATGCAAAAGGTGTGGCGAGCGGTAAGTAAATGTAACCAACAATTGCTGTGACTGCGGTAAATGCCATAAGGTATGGCACGAACGGCAAAATGAGAATGTTGGTGATTGGGCTGATAATAGAGAGCACGCTCATTTTCCAAAGAATAAATGGCAGAACGAAAATCTGCGTGCCGATTGTGCCGGTGAGCATTTCGCGCCACGGTATGCCGAGCGCTTTCTCGGGGACTTTTACAAACCAGTGTGCGACGCGCGGAGAAAAATAAATAATACCGACAGTTGCGAGAAAAGACAGCTGGGCAGAAACGTCACGGTAGAGTGTATAGGGATTGATGGCTGTCATGACAAAGGCTGCCATGAGAATAACTGTACCGATGTTGGCGCTCCGACCTTTTGATTTGGCAAAGAGCACAATGCCTGCCATTATCCCCGCTCGGACAGCACTCGATTGCAAACCGGTCATGATGACAAAAAAGAGAATCGCAAGTCCGCCCATGGCTAGTGCCCCAGCGAGCGGGAGGAAAGAAAAAAGCTCTCGGAAAAATCCGGAGACAATACTCACGTTGTAACCAGAGAGTGCGATGATGTGCGTCGTACCCGTTGCGACAAATTCTTCACGATTTTCTTTGGTAATTTGTTTATCGCCGAGAAGTACGCCAGTAGAAAGACTTCCTTTCGTATTCGGCACGAGTGTTTTGACTATGTCTTCTAGTTTGTTGTTGAATTTGTAGAGCACACGCGAGACTGGATTGCCGGCTCTTTTTGCGGGCTCACCATTATTTTCTGTTTTGAAAATAGTGTTAGCTTTGACAATGCCAAGTATGCTGTCTTTTTTGAGGTAATTTGGATAATCAAATATTCCGCCGGAAGTTGTTTCAAATGGTTTTGGCTTTTCGAGATTGCCACGCACGGTAAGCATGTCGCCATATTCATATTCCCTGCCTTCACTTTCTCGAATGATTAATTTTATTTTTTCTT
>JBDKLD010000009.1:0-4809 GCA_039795715.1 Candidatus Parcubacteria bacterium
CGTATGCGCCAGATTTTGCCATGCCAGTATTTATGCACTCACATGCGCCCGGTGGTTTGCCGCCGAGTATTCCTTTTCACAACATTCTAGATTTTTTAATTCATGAAAAAAGATTTGAAAAAGTCGCTGATATTTCAGCAAATCCCAGCAGTGTCCCGCAAGCTCCACAGCCACCGGACGCTGATGGCATTGTGAGAATTCACCTCAAAGCTCAAGAAGTAATTTCTGAAATCGCACCCGGCATTTACCAAAATTACTGGACGTACAATAAGCAAGTACCCGGACCGATGCTCCGCGTGCGAGAAGGGGACACAGTTGAAATAACTCTTGAAAACGATAAATCTAGCCTGCATGACCACAGCATAGATCTGCACGCAGTCAATGGTCCTGGCGGAGGAGCAACTCTGACCCATGTTGCTCCCGGAGAGACAAAAACATTTCAGTTTAAGGCACTCAACCCGGGTCTCTACGAGTACCACTGTGCAATGCCAAATGTGAGTACGCACAATTCGCACGGACAGTACGGACTCATTTTTGTTGACCCAAAGGATTCAAGTATGGCTTTACCAAAAGTCGATAAGGAATTTTACATCATGCAAGGTGAGTTTTATACAAAGGGTAAAACTGGGAAGAGGGGATTGGCGCAGTTTGATGCCGATGCACTGCTCGATGGCAAACCAAACTACGTCGTTTTCAATGGCAAGATTGAAAGTACGCCGCGCCTCGAAGCAAAGGTAGGTAATACAGTCAGAATGTATGTCGGCAATGGGGGCGTAAACCTTATTTCATCTTTCCATGTTATTGGAGAAATATTTGATACGGTTCGCCCAGAGGCAAACATCGGTGGTTCGATCGAACACAATGTTCAGACGACAGCCGTTTTACCTGGAGGAGCAAGTATTATTGAATTCAAACTCAATGTGCCGGGTAACTATTTACTGGTTGACCACGCACTCGCGCGCATGAACAAGGGAGCTTGGGCAGTCCTTAAGGTTACCGGAGATGAAGATCCTTCCACGTTTCAGAGTATAACTACTGAGGCTGGCCACGACCACATGCACTAGTAATTACTAATAATTTTGTTGAAGCGTATGACATACCCAGAATTTGTAAAAGAGCTCACACTTGATGACATGTCCTTGATTACCAAAGAGTCAAAAAATATGTTGGCTGTAAAATCACATCGAGGACTAAAAAAATTGAGGTTACTTTACAATACTTAATCGAATCTCGACAAAAATTCAATTGGTAGTACTATTTTAGTATGAAAAAAATAGTAATCATTCTTTCGATCATTCTAATATGTTTGTTTGCGTACATGGTATTTAAGCCAAAACAAATTACAGCACCGATTAGTCAGACAACTATAAACAGTAATCTTGGCGGGACAGATTATCAACCTCAAGTAAATAAAAATTACACCGGCAATGATTTTACCGTTGAGTACCCAGCTTCTCGTGCTGTCGAAGATAATGCGACATACAGCGCAACCCTTGGTGCAAGCGCAATCAACTTTATTAATGGTGATCCAAATGATACCGCGTCGAACTACGAGACGGAATATATAGTTTTCTTAAAAGGGGATATCACTACAGACGAAGCGCTATCAAAATATACCAAGAATCTCATTAAACATGTTAATGGCAACCAAAGTTTTCCAATCACAGAAAAATCTGTTACCGTCGCAGGAGAAAAAGGATTTCAATATTCGTACAAAGCTATCGCTGGTGGGTATGACGGTACCGTGTATGTGACTGCAATTGTTCACAACCAAACTGCCTACATCATTCAATTTGTGAATGGTACACAGGCTGACTACGAAAAGTTTGTTTCAAGCTTCACATTTTTAGAATAAAATACTCACTCGAACATCAACAAAACTACTTTTAGTACTATTACATTTATATGAAAACTAATATCAAGGGCCTCACACCAATGGCTGTTGCCATGATAATTGTAGCGGTACTAGCAGTTGTTGGCGTTACGTATTACCTGGATGAGGACACATATGTTCCACCTACAACTACGACATCGCCAGTACAAAATGTATCTCCTGTTCAGAACAATCCTGATTGTATTCCAAATGCACCTGCGTGGATAAAAGTACTTTCACCCAACGGAGGGGAGGCATTTACTTCTGGGCAACAAGTTACCGTAACGTGGAGCAAGTGCAATACTGCTACAAACAGTTCAATGATGCTTCTACTTAAGTCTACCCAAGGGTCGTTAAAGGGTGCTGACATGGGTACATACCCAAATACTGGAAGTGCGACTGTTACCATTCCAAGCGTAAGCCTAGCCTCCGCACCTTTGAGTTCGGGAAATTACTACAAAATAAGAGCGATGTCGTATGGCGTTGGCTTTGCAAATGACCCTATTGATGAGTCAGATAACGTATTTACAATCAACAATCAAGTTCCGCCAAATGTTTCTACCACCATTATATCGCAGTATATTGGGGGAACAGAATGGCCACCAGCTATCACTACTACTACGACAGCGTATGCCTGCCAAAATGGTGTAGTTCCAAATACTGAAGGCAATGAGGTCTATTTTCAAAGAACAATTAACGGAAAAGTTTACTGCATTCATTCAATTGAAGCTCATTCAATGGGCGGTTTGACGGGACGTGATTATATGTACACAAGAGCAAATGGAAGTGGGACAAAGATAGCTACATTTGAACTTCGATGGCATTACTGTGATGTTAATTTCCTCACTTCTGCGCAATATAATCAGTGCCAAAATGACCAAGTTTCTGTCTTCGGCAATCTTGATGCAATTGTAGATAGCTTGATGTAGAGAAGTGTACGCTACTGAATAATTTGTTGAAATGCCGGCAAAGATGCTGAGTCTAGTTCGAACGGACTTTGATTGAACCAAATCCATGGCAATCCTCGTGCGCCAAGGTCGTAAATAAACTGTGATTGTGGCATCGCACTACCTACTGAGGTAATCCACAAAGGCTTGCTAAAAGCCCCCGCTTCTACGAGTGCCGAATCAAAAACTTGGGCAAAAGTTTTTGTGCCACCAGGTCCGCCAGCACCAAAGTTGAATCCATCGATACCGACGTAGTCTACGTATGTGTCGCCTGGATAGAAATCAACAAACCGGCCACTCGGCAATGTTTCATTGTTGTAGACCAAAGCAAATTTTACATTGGTGGCTTGATGGGCCACAAAAATATCATGAACCCTTTTCCATGCGGTAATAAATCTCTGAGGTGTATTCGTGCCGATGCCATTGCCCCAAACTTCTTCATTGAGGTTTGGTTCATCGAATGGAGCGAGAATTACCGGGTAGCCATAGTCCCTCGCATTGTCAGCAAAAGTCGTAATGTAGGCGTCTCTACTGCTGTCATTGATACGGTCGTACGAAAACCCTGGTTCCCAAAAGAGGAGTAATGTTTTACCTTGGCTTCCAGTTTCGGTAGTAGGGAAAGCTTCATTCCAGCCCCAAAACATGGCATTGACGACCGTCGGGTTACCGACAAATTTTTCGAAAGTAAACATTGTAGAATCAGTATTGCCAGTGTAAGCACCCCAAATATTCTGTGGTGATTTCTGAGCTTCGTTTCCGACAATAGCAGGCGTATTTTTTTTGTACGCCACTATTATTATGATTGCAGAGAGCATTATGAAGATGAGTAATTTTTTCATTATTAGTTTTATATTATTATTGAAAACAGCCTGCTAAGCAGAAGGAATTTCCTTTTTTCTCATGAGGTAACTATAGCAAAAGAATAGTATTGACAAAACATCTATTAGGAATAGACTCGACTTATGAGTAAACATATACAAGTAAGTATAGGGTTTTCAATTGCTTTATTGTTAATGGTCTTCGGGGCAAGTTTTACTAGTGCGATGGAAAAGGAAAGTAGTTTAGTACAGGATGTCTCTGTTGTTAAAGACGGAACATCTTTAGAGCAAAAAATTATGGCTACGTACTATGGACCAAATGGGAAATGTACAATTCTGTATACTGACGGGTCAGTTGCGAGTGGAACTTATACAACAAATGGCGATCTCCATACAAGGTGTCAGCCAAATGAAGGGACGAAATTACCAGTGTAAAATTATTTATTTTTTTTAAAAAAAGCTCCACAGTGTGGAGCTTTTTATTTGTTGATCAATAGTGATCAAATTTTATTTTTTACCAATATTGCTTTTAGTGCTTGCTTAGCCTTGAAAACATATGGCCGTAATACCTCGTAGGCTTCATCTGAAATACTATTCTCCGGATCAAAATGATATACGAGACTTAGGTCATCTGTATATATCCGAAGTGATATTAGTGTTCCAGTGCTATCAACAGTGATAGAGGCGTTGGATATTTGAAGACCTAGAGTTTTATCCTGACTCCTTACAATTAGCATTGATATTGGGCTTGATGCCCGGAAAACATGCTCAGTGGTGTCGGGTTCCTCAGGATGCGTCTCATTTGGTCTACACTCTAAGCCATAGTAGTGAGAAATTAGCTTGGAGAAGATTTCGGTAAATTCACTTGCGGTGACTATCGTGAGAGAGTCTTTGTTTTCTGGGGTATCTTGCGCTGTTATTTTTTGTGGTGCAGATAAAAGCATTAAAAATAGTAGAGCGCATGCTGTGATTTTTGTCTTCATTTTTTAATTTTTAGTTTGTACGTTTGCAGTATAATAGTATAGATTATTAATATTGTCAAATTCCGCGTAGGTACATTCAACCTGTTAATGCAACACTTTCATTAAATACTTCTAATGGTGTTTTCCAGCCAAGTCGTTTTCTGGGACGGTTGTTGAGAGCGTCTTCAACGACTTTAATAGTCTCATCT
>JBDKLD010000010.1:0-17318 GCA_039795715.1 Candidatus Parcubacteria bacterium
TCGTCAATTGAAGTAGAAAAGAAGGGCAAGAAAGAAGAAGAGGGTGAAGCTACCGAATCTGACGACAAGTAGACTTTTGCTGGCGGAAGAAAATAATATGTTACTCAACAATTCTAAAAAAAAAGCAGGGATTATTGCGATCGCACTCTCGACGTTTATCTCTGCTTTTTTTATTTTTCAACACATCGCGCAAGGCCAAACAGACACTAGCTCTAGCGGGACAGCGACCGAGGAGCAACCAGTAGAAGATACTTCTGAGCTTTCTGCAGCACAAGCTGAGCGTGCCAAGCTTATAGATGAACTTGCTGGTCTCGAGAAAGAAATTATTGCCAAGCAGAAAGAATTGTCCAATCAAAAAGGACAATCTGCCTCTATTTCAAATGAAATTAAGATAATAAATACGCAGATTTCTGAAGCAAAGCTTAAAATCAAATCAAGAACGCTAACTATTGCTAGTCTTTCAAAAGATATTTCAAAAAAAGCCAGAACAATCGACAATCTTGAAGAAAAACTCGACAAAGAGAAAGAATCTCTCAGCCAAATGATCCGCCAAACGTACCATATTGATCAGACCCCTTTTGTTTACGTTGCCCTTGGAAATGAATCAGTTTCAGAATTTTATCGAGACCTTGATTCTTTTGAAACACTCAAGCGCTCAGTAAAAGTTTCCTTAGACCAAGTGAGGGATATTAAAAGCGACACTGAAGCTGAAAAAAAGACTTTGGAGAAAAAGCATGATCAAGAACTTGACGTAAAATATGAACTTGAAAGTGTCAAAAAAACAATCGAGCGTAGTGAAAAAGAAAAGCAGAAGCTTTTGAGTGTGAGTAAGACCAAAGAATCAGCACTCTCAACAATTATCGCAGAACGCCAAGCAAAAGTAGACCAAATCAAAGCAAAGCTGTTCAGGTTTGCTGGTGGAACCAAATCTATTCGATTTGAATATGCACTTCAATATGCACAAGAAGCTTCCGGCAAGACTAGCATTGAACCTTCATTTGTTCTTGCTATTTTGACCCAAGAAAGTAACCTCGGTTCAAATGTCGGAAGATGTTACCTCAAAGATCCTGCCACTGGTGCTGGCGTGAACGTGAGTTCTGCAAAAACATACCCAAATGTCATGAAGCCAAGCCGAGATGTCACTCCTTTCCTCAGTATTACAAGTGCACTCGGCTTCGATCCATACAATACAGCTGTTTCTTGTCCTATAGCAGGCGCTGGTGGCTACGGTGGTGCCATGGGCCCAGCTCAGTTCATCGCTTCAACTTGGAAATCAATCGAGGGTAGGATCGAGTCCGCAAGGGGAATATCTACCGCCAATCCTTGGGATGCCGAGGATGCTATTATGGCTTCTGCTATTTACCTTTCTGATTTGGGTGGTGGTGGAACAAGCTCAGCCTCCCAGATGCGTGCAGCCTGCAAGTACTATGGTACTGGTGGTTCAACGTGTGCCTATGGAAGGAGTGTCATGAAGCTCAAAACTGCTATCCAGTCTGATATTGACTATCTCAATGAGTATGGTGTTTCGAGACGATAAAAAGGCTTGCTTTCCCATAAAACCTATGTATAATATACGCCTATGAAGAAAGATATTCACCCAAAATATTTCGCTGATGCCAAGGCAGTTTGTGTCTGTGGCGCGAGCTTTGTTATTGGCTCTACTATGGAGTCTTTCAAAGTCGAAATCTGCAGTAACTGCCACCCATTTTTCTCTGGTAACGAAAAGGTACTCGACACAGCTGGTCGTGTTGAACGCTTCAAGAAGCGTGCTGCTGCCACAAAGGCTCCTACCAAAGCTAAGAAATAAGTACCCGATCATAAAGTCCGATAGATTCGGGCTTTTTGTATTATAATGGTAGCAATACTTGGAACTATGGATGATTTAAATCTCGAAGAACTGAAAGGTAATTACAAAGTAACCCACCTGGTTGGGCACTTTGAACGTCTCTTGCGCGAAGAAGAGGAATTGCGAACAATGCTCACTACAGATGCTGGAACTGATTCAACAGATGCTTCACTCCACGAAATGGCGAAAGAAGAATTAGCTTCGCTTCAAACACAAAAAAATGATGTTAAAAAACAAATTCTGGAAATTTTAGAAAGTGAAAAAGAAGAAGAGGAATTTCCAAATGAAATAATAATGGAAGTGCGTGCCGGCGCAGGTGGTGACGAAGCCTCGCTCTTTGCGTACGAACTCGCTGAAATGTACTCACGCTACGCGGAAAAGCGTGGCTGGAATGTAAAAGCAATCGCCGAATCAAAAAATGATGTCGGTGGCTACAAAGAAGTCGCTCTTGAAATAAAGGGCAAAGACGTCTACCGTACTATGCGCTACGAAACAGGCGTTCACCGTGTACAGCGTATTCCAGCGACCGAAAAACAGGGCAGAATTCATACCTCGACTGTGTCTGTGGCTATTTTACCGATCAAGAAAAATATCAAATTTGTCATCAATCCAGTCGACCTCGAAATGGAGTACTCTCGTTCAGGTGGTGCCGGAGGACAGAATGTCAACAAAGTTGAAACAGCAGTACGACTCATCCACAAACCGACAGGCATTGATGTGCGTTCTACATCAGAACGCAGTCAGATTGCAAACCGCGAAAAGGCCATGACTATTCTCACCGCCAAGCTCCAGCAACATACCGAAGAACTTGAAGCAAAAAAGTATTCTGCAGATCGCAAGAGCCAAATAGGCACAGGGGACAGGAGCGAGAAAATACGCACCTACAATTTTCCACAAGACCGTATTACCGACCATCGCATCAAGCAGTCATGGTCAAATATTCCAAAGGTAATGCTTGGTGATATGGATAAAATTTTTGAAGCTTTGCAATCTGGAACTGTTGGATCAGATACTGATGCGGAAGAAGAGTAATAGTAGCTTTAGAGTAATCCACAGCGTTTAACTTGTTGCAGAGTAAAAAGAGTATTGATATACTTGGTACGTACGATTTTTTGGTTTGCGCATCCTATCGCGCCGAGAATGGAGTCGATTCCTTTTTCTCAAGAATCAAGAGATACAGACGACAAAAATCCCAATCGGCCGATTGGGATTTTTGTTTGATAAAATGTTGCTAAAACGAGCTTTTTTTGGTATAAATGCGACTGTCGCAACCTAGTTTTAAATGAGTTTTGCGTGTGTAGTTCAGTGGTAGAACGCTGTCCTGATAAGACAGAGGTCGAAGGTCCGATTCCTTCCACACGCACTGTTATGAGAAATAGTTTTTTTATTTTTGTTAAAGTTTCGACCTGGATTGCTTTCCCTGTCATTGTCGCGCTCTTTGCAGGGAAAGCGCTCGATAAACATTTTGGAACAAGGCCATGGCTTTTTATAGCATGCATGGGTCTTGGTTTTGTTATTTCAATCGTAGGTATTTACAAAACAAGCATTCGCGAGATGAAAAAATTGAAAGAAAAAAATGGAGACAGCAACTAATCACAATGAAATCAGTCACGAGGTGACACTCTACGCAGAACCAATTGGACATATTGGGAATTTCCAAATAACCAATGCGCTTCTCACAAGTTGGCTTGCGGTCGCAATCATCGTGACCATTTCATTGATTATCCGTTTCTCGATAAAGAAAGTACCAGGGAAATTACAAAGTGCTTTCGAACTTTTACTCGATGGCGCATACGATCTTTGTGACCAAGTTACCGGTAGTCGCAAGATCTCGCAAAAAGTATTTCCACTCGCAATAGGTATATTCTTTTTTGTGCTGTTCAATAACTGGCTAGGCATTTTACCGCTTGGCGGATTTGGAATCGTTGAAACCAGCGGTGTCGGCGAAAACGCTCATTCGGCATTTTTGCCATACTTACGTCCTGGCACCGCAGACATCAATACCACTATTGCCTTGGCAGTTATCGCTGTTATTGGCTCCAATCTCTTTGGAATTCTCTCGATCGGAGCGTGGAAAACCTTCAATAAATATGTTAATCTAAAGGCGCTTGGGAATATGGCGATCAAAGTTCGTAAGGAGCCAATGGTTCTCTTGACTGCGCCGATTACATTCTTCGTCGGCATTCTCGAGCTTGTGGGGGAAGCAGCCAAGATTGCTTCACTTTCGTTCCGATTGTTTGGCAACGTTTTTGCCGGTGAAGTGCTCCTCGGAGCGATGGCGGCCATCTTGGCATACGTATTACCTGTGCCGTTTTTGTTTTTGGAAGTGTTCGTGGGATTGATTCAGGCACTCATTTTCTCAATGCTCACACTTGTATACTTCTCAATCGCTGCGCAGGACCATGAAGAACACGACAAAAAACATGGCGAAGCACATGCGCATTAATTTATTATCAATTTTATATAAAGTCGAAATTAGTAATTAATACATCATTTAACATATGGAATCAGTAGATTACACAACACTCGCAAAAGCACTCGCAATCGGTCTCGGAGCAATAGGTCCTGGTATCGGTATCGGTATGATCGGCAAAGGTGCCATGGAAGCCATTGGTCGCAATCCAGAAGCATCAAATAAAGTTTTCGTGCCGATGCTCATCATTGCCGCCTTCGCTGAAGCTATCGCTATTTACGCACTTGTTATCGCATTTTCAATTTAGTCCTGGCGCCCAATAATGGATTCATTCGTTTCCGCATTCCACATAGACCTCAAGATCATCATTGCGCAAGCCATAAACTTAGCAGTGGTGGTTTTTGTCTTGTATAGATTTGCCATCAAGCCACTCAAGAAAAATCTAGATGAACGTAAGGTGACGATTGAAAAAGGTTTGTCGGATGCCAAAGAGAATGCCGAACTTTTGGTCGCTTCCAAACATGAGCACGACAAAATACTCTCGCTTGCGCGGATTGAAGCTGAAAAAATAATGCATGATGTCAAAAAAAACGCCGAAGCCAAGCGAGCAGAATTACTCGAATCAGCACAGGCAGACGCAAAAGCAGTCGCGATGGCTGCCAAGAAAGATTTGGAAGCTGAGAAACACAAGATGATCCATGAAGCCAAAAAAGAACTTGCTGGACTCGTCGTTTCTGCGACAGAGAAAGTTTTGATCGGCACGGTGTCGCATCATATTGATCAGAAATTAGTTGAAGAAGCAATTCACTAGTATGCAAAAAATCAGCCCAAAAATTCTCGCCTCAGCACTCCACGCCGCCACAAAAGGTCAGACGGCGACTGAAAGTGCTCAAACAGTGAAAAGCTTTGTAAATATACTTGTGAAAAAACGAATGATTGGTAAGAGTGAAGAAGTGATTGAAGCCTATCGAAAACTCACACTTGATGAAAAAGGAATTGTTGAAGCCGAAGTCACAACCTCACACCCCCTAGCAAACGAAGCTGAAGAAAATATTAAGAAATTTATCAAAAAAGAGTTTGGAGCAAAAGATGTTGAAATCCACCACAAATTAGAGGAAAGCTTGCTTGGGGGGATGAAACTCAAAGTCGGGGACACAATAGTAGACGGAACACTTAAGGGTCGGCTCACCCAGCTACAGCGAGAACTCACAAAATAATCGGAAAACATTTTTATGCAAAAAAACACCATCCTCGAACAACTAAAAGAAGAAATCGGCAATTTCAAAGCCGAGAACAAGCGGGAGAAAGTCGGCAATGTAATCGAAGTCTTTGATGGCGTCGTTCGTGTGTCCGGACTGTCTGATCTCAAGGCATCAGAAATGGTGACATTCCCAAATGGCGTGCAGGGTGTGGCGCTCAACCTCGAAGAAGAATCTGTCGGCATCATCGTCCTCGGTGACTACACAAACATTCGCGAAGGTGATGAGGTTAAATCAACTGGTGCTATTCTTGAGCTTCCTGTTGGTGAAGGCCTCATTGGTCGCGTGGTAAATGCCCTCGCACAACCAATCGACGGCCGTGGTGTTGCCCAGACGACGAAAAACTATCCTATTGAGCGTGTTGCTCCTGGTGTCATTACTCGCCAGTCAGTTGATCAGCCAGTGCAGACAGGTATTAAAGCGATCGATGCGCTCATTCCGATTGGACGTGGGCAACGTGAGCTTATTATCGGCGACCGTCAGACAGGCAAGACTGCAATTGCCGTCGACACTATTTTGAACCAAAAAGGTCAGGATATGATTTGTGTCTATGTCGCGATTGGACAGAAGGACTCCAAAGTTCGCAAAATAGAAACTCGTCTCCGCGAAGGTGGCGCTATGGATTACACTATTATTGTTTCCGCTGGTGCTTCTGATCCGGCTGCTCTGCAGTACATTGCGCCATATGCCGGTGTTTCAATCGCTGAATTTTTCATGGATCAAGGTAAAGATGTGCTCATCATTTACGATGACCTCTCCAAGCACGCAGTGGCATACCGCGAAATTTCACTTCTCTTGCGTCGTCCACCGGGTCGCGAAGCATATCCTGGCGACGTTTTCTATTTACACTCACGATTGCTCGAGCGTGCATGTCGCCGAAACTCCGACTACGGCGGTGGCTCTATTACTGCACTTCCAATTATTGAAACTCAAGCCGGTGATATTTCGGCGTACATTCCGACCAACGTCATTTCAATTACCGACGGTCAGATCTTCCTCGAAACAGATCTCTTCTACAAAGGCATTCGTCCGGCGGTGAATGTCGGTAACTCAGTGTCTCGCGTCGGTTCGTCTGCTCAAATCAAAGCCATGAAAAAAGTTGCCGGCACGCTCAAGCTCGACTTGGCACAGTTCCGCGAACTCGAAGCTTTCTCGCAATTTGGTTCTGACCTCGACGAAGCTACCAAGAAGCAGCTTGAACGTGGCCGTCGCGCAGTTGAACTCTTGAAACAGCCGCAGTATTCTCCAGTGCCGGTTATGAACCAGGTTATTTCACTGTACGCTTTGACACGCGGTTTGATGGACGATGTAACGCTCGACAAAATCCGTGAATTTGAAGCTGGCCTCACAGAATACGCCCAGTCACACGCCAAAAAGTTTTTGGCTGAAGTTCGTGAGAAGGGAATGTGGAGTGATGAAGGGGAAGCGGAGATAAGGAAGGTGATTGAGGAATATAAGGGGGTGTTTTTGAAATAAATGAAGGATTTTAAATACAAAAAATTAATTACGATTCAGATAATACACATAGTTCTTGTGGTGTTGATTTTTGTATTTGGATTTCAAAATTCTAAAACCCCATACGAAGCATCTAAAGTTGTAGACCTGGTTGTCTACACGCTACTTTCTGTTTATTTACTAGGTGGTTATTTTATTTTAAGAAATTTTAAACTTGTTAAAACGAGAATGCTAGGAGCAAAAGAAAAACATTTTTTAATGTATCTTGCTAGTGCATATATTGTAATTATTTTATTTAGTTTGTTCCATATGTTGTAGTAATTATGGCCTCCACCAAAGAAATCAAACGACGAATAATGTCCATCAAGAACACCAAGAAAATCACGAAAGCGATGGAACTTGTTGCTGCCTCGAAAATGAAAAAGGCCGTCAACCAGACCTTGTCTAGTCGCCACTACGCCAAGTATTCGCAGGAAGTGTTGGCTCGTGTAGCTGATTCGATCAAAAATTCCTCGCATCCATTTCTCACCGATCGTGGCCACAAGAAGATTCTGGTCATCGTCATTACCTCGAACAAAGGCCTCTGTGGCGCATACAATGCCCAAGTTTTCCGCCAAGTGCTCGACCTTCTCAAAACCAAATCCGATCGGGACTATTCGTTCATTGCTGTCGGCAAGAAAGGAGAGGCTTGGCTGCGACGTCTTGGAGTAAATATCGTTGCGACATTTCCAGACATCAGCGACGCACCGAACCTGCGCGAAACCCAACCTGTAGCCGAGATCGCCATTTCCGAATATGAAAAGGGTACGTATGATCGTGTCAAAGTTATTTTCACTAATTATGTTTCAGCTTTGAGCCAAACTGCGCAAGTGCTCCAAATCTTACCTATTTCAAAAAGGGATATCGAAAGAGCAGTAAATAAAGCAAAGGAAGAAAGCGTGCATACGACGGAATATGTTCTCGAACCCAATAACGAATCGCTTGTGATAAACTTGATTGAAGAGCTTTCTCGCATGCACATCTATCAGATGCTCCTCGAGTCAATGGCCAGCGAACAGTCGTCGCGCATGGTGGCCATGAAGAATGCGTCGGATGCGGCAGGCGAAATCATCGACGAGCTCACTCTCGTCTTCAACAAAGCCCGCCAGTCGTCGATCACGCAGGAAATATCAGAAATTAGCGCCGGCATGGCGAGTGTGAGTTAAAAAATATATGCAAAACAACAAAGAAGAGAAAATAATAGGTTCAATAAATGCTGGGGGTCAGACTCTGGAAATAATTGAAGCTAGGCCTGAGCAACAGAAGGATGCTTTAGACAAAAAGTATGATTATCTTGCATTTGTTTTTGGGACTGTCACTATGCTGCACTTGATAATAGACTGTTTTTTCTACTTGCCATTCATTCAGAGAGCTTTTATTACATCTGAAGGTTTACTCATTTTGATTGGGGTCATAGGTTTATGTGTATCACTAACTTCATATATATTAACTATTTCCGCACTTTCAAAAAATATTAGTGATTTAATTCGTAAAGGTGAAAGAAATGGATACGTATTATTAATTTGTGCATTAATTAATATAGGATTATTGATAATAACGATGTTTAACCATAATAGCTTTTTGTATATCAATTAATAAAATACTCAAAATAATACAGAAGCAAAATATAAAAAAATCATTAAACACTAGTAATATGGAAATTAAAATTTTAAAAGAAATAATGCCAATAACCGAAGTCCTCGCCTTAAGCCAAAACTGGTACGACGGCATGATAAAAGGCTGTGTGGATATAGTCCGCAATAAAGTGGCTCTCGGAGGAGACTACCACATTGAATCCTGTGAATTACTTGTCAAAGACGGCTCCCACCAAAACGATGTCTGGGGTTTTAACATTAGATTCGAAGAAACACCAGAGGGCTTGCTTGAATTTGATTCTATGGTCAATATCAAGCCGGCACTTGGCAATCGGGGCAGAAACGTGGATAATCTTGAGGTCACAGACAAAGCTGAGGGAATTATCCGTTCGTGGGTGACTTTTACATAATATGATCGAAAAAAATGCACTCTTCTACATGGCTAACCTTTACCCTGAAATCGGCAGGCTTTTCAGCGCATTTGATTCGGGGAAAAAAGAGGTGGCGGACTTAGCCAAAGACCGTGCGCTCAAAGTTGTGGACAGCGTTCTTGCGGCGCCCGATGTCAGTAAAGCTGGCAGGGAAGAGTGGTCTACGGTCCGTAATTTGATTGAAGGTTATGCCGTATTGGATGTATATTCACGGCAAGTTCTAGAGAAATTCGGCCAACCCTTTTCAGAAAAATTTATGAAGCAGTATAGCGCCGGCATGGCGAGTGTGAGTTAAAGTATATGGAAAATTCTCCAATGAAAACCTACAATGGCCTTACTATAACTCTCGGAATCTTTACCCTTGCACATTTAATAATCGACGTGATATTTTACGTTCCTTTAATAGGGAGGATGTTATCTAATATACCCACAATTCTCCTAATTATATTAGGAATAACAGGACTAGCTGCATCTTTAGGTTCGTATATATTATCTTTCGTAGCTCTCTCTAGAAATTTTGTCGGACTTATCCGCCGCGGAGAAGGAAATGGATATATATTACTTGTTTGCATACTCATAAATTTCTTTCTACTCGCCGTAAGTTTGTACAATCCTAATAGTATATTTAACATGAATCATTTTGGAGCTTAATTATATGGAAAATCTATTACCTAAAAAAAACTATAGAAAATATCCAATTTATACTTGGATTGCTTCGGCCATACCCCTTATTTTTTTTGCTTTAGCACTAGAAAATAGTCTTGCTACAAGAGGAATATCCCCTGAATTACTTTATACTGCAGGCCTTGCGTTTGGGGCAGTATCTGTGATTTTCTTATTACTTTCATTGCACAGAAATAAACATTGGATAAGTAGGCTAATAACAATAATTCTCTTACTCCCACTTTTATTAATATTTCTTATGCTATATGGATTAAGCGGAGGTTGGTAATTAATAATATTGAAAAAATTATGAAAGGAAAAATACAACAAATCATAGGTCCAGTCGTCGACGTTCAGTTCTCTGAAGGTAATATTCCTGCTGTCTATAATGCCCTCACGGTCCAGATGGGCGAAGGCAAGGACGCCAAAAAAGTTATTCTTGAAACCCAATTCCACATGGGAGGCGATATTGTGCGTACGGTTGCCATGGATACCACGGACGGTCTGTCACGCGGACTTGAAGTTTTCGACACCGGAGCACCGATCACGATTCCAGTAGGTGAGCCGACACTTGGTCGTATGTTCAACGTTCTCGGCGAAGCGATTGATGCCAAGCCTGAAGCTGCTCGAACCAAAACTCTGCCGATCCACCGCAAGGCGCCGGAATTTACCGAGCAAGCTACAAAAGTTGAAATCCTCGAAACTGGTATCAAAGTCATCGACCTCATTTGCCCAGTGCTCAAAGGCGGTAAAGTCGGACTCTTCGGCGGTGCAGGTGTCGGCAAGACTGTCGTCATTCAAGAACTCATCCACAATATCGCATCAAACCACGGCGGTTACTCTGTTTTTGCCGGTGTCGGTGAACGAACACGCGAAGGTAATGATCTCTACCACGAAATGAAAGAATCCGGTGTCTTGGACAAAGTCGCCATGGTCTTTGGTCAAATGAATGAGCCACCTGGCGCGCGTCTGCGTGTGGCACTCACTGGTCTTACGATGGCTGAACACTTCCGCGATCAAGAAGGCAAAGATGTGCTCTTCTTCATCGACAACATTTTCCGCTTCACGCAGGCCGGCACCGAAGTCTCGGCATTGCTCGGCCGTATTCCTTCGGCTGTTGGTTACCAACCGACACTCGCATCCGAAATGGGCGCCATGCAGGAACGAATCACTTCGACCGACAAAGGCTCTGTCACGTCCGTGCAAGCAGTCTACGTGCCGGCCGACGACCTCACCGATCCAGCTCCAGCGACGACATTTGCTCATTTGGATTCAACCGTTGTTTTGAACCGCTCACTTTCCGAGCTTGGTATTTATCCTGCCGTTGATCCGCTCGACTCAAGCTCGACTATTCTCGATCCGAACATAGTCGGAAAAGAGCACTACGAAGTCGCCCGCGAAGTCCAGCGCATTTTGCAAAAGTATAAAGACCTGCAGGACATTATTGCGATCCTCGGCATGGAGGAATTGTCACAAGACGACAAAGATCTCGTCGTCCGCGCCCGTAAAATTCAGCGTTTCCTCTCACAGCCTTTCTTTGTGGCGGAACAATTTACTGGAACACCAGGTGCGTATGTTTCGCTCGCCGATACTATCCGTTCGTTCCGTGAGATACTTGACGGGAAACACGACGAGAAGGGGGAGCAGGAGTTTTACATGAAGGGAGCGCTGTAAAAAATAATGTCTTCGGCAACCCTAAAACTCAAAATCGTTACCCCTGAACGCCTCGTACTCGAAGAAGACGTGGCTTTGGTGACTTTGCCGACGACGGAAGGGCAAATCAGCGTTTTGCCTGGACACGTGCCACTGATATCGTCACTTGGTACAGGCGAAATCTTGGCAAAGGGCAATACCGCAACAGGTCAGGACGACGTACCAATGGCTGTCTCTGGTGGATTCGTAGAGGTCAAAAATGGCAATGAAGTAATCATCCTTGCCAATACCGCCGAGCACGTTTCCGAAATCGACGTTGAACGTGCCAAGAACCGAGCCGCCGAACTTATGCAAAAGAAGAGCGAATCTGATATTGACTTTGGACACTTCGAAGCCGAGCTTGAACGTTCGCTCAACCGAGTCAAAATCGCAGACAAGTGGAGATCAAAAAAATACCGCAGATAAAAAAACCGCGTGTTTGCGGTTTCTACATTCTATTTTTTTTCTTTATCGACCCCAACTAAGATATTCTCTGCACAAAATATGTTAAAAAAACCACTTTGTGTACCAAATTTTTTTTGGTATCTGACTTCGTCTCCGGGACTTATCTCAATTCGGAAACCATTGTAACGGTAAAAATTTCTGACAGATATTGTTTTACCTGACTGAACGTCTTTTACATAAACTACTTGATCTCCGATTTTTGCATGAGTCACGGCAACGCCGACTCTATCTGAATTGCACGAAAAGAGTGCAATACAAACACATAGAAATATTTTTCCTTTTTTCATTTAGCTATAATTTGCGCACATTCTACTTAGTATATTGTATTACGTCAAGTATAAAATACCGGCAAAAACCGTTATTATCAAGTTTATGTATAAAGTAGTGCTTTTCTATAAATATACTCGTATAAACGACCCAGAAGCCTTAAAAACGACCCAAAAGGCTCTTTTGGCGCAACTAAATATGAAAGGGAGGATGATTATCGCCCACGAAGGGATTAATGCTACTTTTGAAGGTACGAACGAGGCGATAGCTGAATATATTAGTCAAATGAAGGCAGATAGCAGATTTGCTGATATTCATTGGAAAATTTCTGATGGAACTGAGAAAGGTACAGCTTTACCGAGGCTATCAGTCAAAGTTCGCAAAGAAATTGTTTCTCTTCATCTGATAGATGGCGCAAATGGTGAAAAGGACGATATCGATCCGAACAATCTGACTGGCACACATCTAAAACCGGAAGAGCTACGGAGTTGGTATGAAGCAGGTAAAGAATTCTACATTGTTGATATGCGCAATGACTATGAACTAAAATCAGGGAAATTTGAAAATACAATTTTCCCCGGTATGGAAAATTTTCGTGACCTTCGTGAAAAAGTTCAGGAGATAGCGGGTCTGAAAAATAAAACAGTACTGACTGTATGTACTGGTGGAGTCCGTTGCGAAAAAGCATCTGGTTATTTGAAGCGAGAAGGGTTCGAAAACGTATTCCAGCTCGATGGCGGTATTGTTACCTACATGGAAAAATATCCAGGAAAAGATTTCCTTGGCTCTTTATATGTTTTCGATAAACGACTTACTATGCATTTTGAGGAGCCGTCAAAGCATCGAGTAATCGGTTTGTGTGAAAAATGTGGAATATCATCAGAACACTACGTAAATTGTGCCAACCTTAACTGCCACAAGCATTTTATTTGTTGTGAGGGATGTTTGGATGGTACAGAAATAAACAAGGAATCTGGTGGTGAGGCATATTGCGACGACAATTGCCGGACAATTTGGAACAATCGAGTATTAAAGAACTAAATTTTTATGAAGAAAAAAACACATATCTCAAATACTGCGCATGAATCAAAACAGGGAATACTGTCCGTTGTGGCGACACCCATAGGAAATTTAGGTGATTTTTCACCAAGAGCAAAGAGCACACTTATTACAGCCGATATTATCGTCGCAGAAGACACAAGAAAATTACGCTCACTCCTAGGAGGTGAAAATATCCAAGCCTTGCTTTTGCGTGGCGACTCTATTACAGAAAATAAAATTGTCCAGAAAATAATCGACGCACTATACGACGGGAAAAGAGTTGCCCTCATTACCGATGCTGGCACACCAGGTATTTCTGACCCAGGATACATCATAGTCAGCAAGGTTAGAGAAATTGCAACTGATATTACAATCGAAGTACTTCCAGGTCCTTCTGCACTTACTGCTGCACTTTCAATTTCTGGTATACCAGCCACACCGTTTACTTTTCTTGGCTTTCCCCCTGCCAAAAAAGGACGAACTAGTTTCTTTAAGAAAATTTTAGAAATCCATCATACTATTGTGCTATACGAATCACCGCACAAATTTATGAAATCACTTACAGAACTTCATGCTGTGGTCGGAGGGAAAAGAACTATTTTTGTCGGAAGGGAATTGACTAAAATGCACGAAGAAGGGAATTATGGAACTCTTGATCAAATTATTTTATATTATAAAAATAATCCCGAGAAAGTTCGTGGGGAATTTGTCTTGGTAATAAAAGGGAATTAGTAAGCTGTCAACTCGCTCAAAAACCCTTATTTTGCTATCATTTATATTATGAAATCAACTAGACGATTCTTTCAGGCAGTAGGTATTTGGGTTGCAGTTATGCCATTTCTCCACTTTCCAGTGACTGTCCGCAATATCCTGTACGTGATTACAGGAATTACTATTTTTATTACTGCATATTTATACCTACGGAAGCGTGCCTCTATTATCAAGGAAAAAATAGAACCGACGTTTGTTGAGTCTGTCCCTGATAGAAATACTGCGAAGCCTTCTGAAGTTGTTACCAATGAATCAATAGAAACGATAGAATAATTTTGCTATACTGTCGTCATGAATTTCAAAGAAAAATCAAAACCAATTATTGGAGTCACATTATTGTGCATTATTTTTTTTATTGGCGGAATATATATAGGCTACAAAGACCGTCCTGCTGTTGATACTGTAGTTGGCGTTAGCAATAAATCAAATAGTGAGATTTCTGCTGATTTTGATCCATTTTGGAAAACATGGGAGCTCCTCAACGAGAAATCAATCAAAGCAAAAGAAACAACTAACCAAGAAAAAGTCTGGGGTTCGATCAAGGGCCTTACCAAATCTTTTGGCGATACCTATACCGAGTTTTACGATCCAGAAGAGACCAAGCAATTTGACGAAGCGATAAGTGGTGAATTTTCGGGTGTCGGTCTTGAAATTGGAATTAAGAATGAAATACTCACTGTCATTGCACCAATCAAAGGCTCTCCGGCGTCTAAAACTGGTATCAAAAGCGGTGATGCAATTTTGAAAATTGATGGCACTTCAACTGCCAACTTGACTGTTGACCAAGCAATAAAGAAAATTCGTGGCGAAAAGGGGACTACAGTCACACTCTCTACTTTCCACAAGGGTGACGAAGAGACAAAAGACTACAAAATTGTACGTGATGTAATTGTCGTGCCTTCTCTCGACACAAAAACGGAAGACGATTACTTTATTATTTCAATGGCTACATTTACTGGCAACAATATCAATTCCGAAATTGAAAAAGCCATGAATGATTTCAAGAACTCTGGCAAAAAGAAATTGATTATTGATGTTCGCGGGAACCCAGGTGGATACTTGGACTCTGCGATATACATGGCAAGTTATCTTTTGCCTGCAGGGCAAGTTGTTGTGACTGAAGACTTTGGCAACAAGCAAGATACCGTTGTACATAAGAGCCAAGGGATCCCATTGATCGATACCAAGAAAATAAGAACTGCAGTTTTGGTAGACGCAGGCAGTGCATCAGCTTCCGAGATATTGGCAGGTGCACTTCATGACAATAATCAGGCGATATTAGTTGGTGAAAAAAGCTTTGGCAAAGGCTCAGTGCAAGAAATTGTGCCAGTGACCAAAGATACTATTCTCAAGGTTACCGTTGCCAAGTGGCTTACACCAAAAGGTATTTCTATTCAGGATAATGGCATTACTCCAGAAAACATTGTTGAATTACCAAAAGACTGGAAGCAAGGTGACAAAGACCCAGTCATGCAGAAAGCAAAGGACTTGTTGAATAAATAAGAAAGTAGTGTAAAGTAGTGGCATGAAAGTAATCTTTATTAAAGACTTGCCCAAAATGGGCAAACGCCAAGATATCAAGGATATGCCAGATGGATATGCTCGCAACTTCCTCATTCCAAAAGGTTTTGCTATCGCCGCAACCCCAGCAGAAATTGCCAAGAGAGATAGGGAAGTGCAGTCGGTACAACAATCAAAAGCCCTCGAAGACAACCTTGTAGAATCGCATTTCAAGCAGGCAGCCGACGAAACTTTGGTTATCAAGGTACAAGCCAATGACGAAGGGCACCTCTTTTCAGGTATTACTGCAAAAATTATTAGTGAGAGACTAGAGACAGAACGCCGTATCATTATTCCAGAAAAAGCGATTGCACTCGAGCACGCAATCAAGCAAACTGGTGCCCATGAAATTCAATTAAGATATAAGGATAAAAAGAAAATCCTTCATATCCTCATCGAGCCCCAGAAATAATAAACTACGTTTTGAGAGACCTTGGTAGGTGCGACGGCACCGGACAGAGAAAAAGCCCACCAGGGCTTTTTCGTGTCTCGAAAGACGTAGTTTATTATTTCTTAATATTTTCTTAAGCTACAACGTGTACAATCTTTTTGGTGACAGTCTTGCCATTGAATTGGGTACGGCGAGTAACACCAAATTTAATCTTACCTGGAACCAGTGAAAAAATAGTGTGGTCTTTTCCGAGGCGGGTGTTCTTGCCAGCGAGTATTGCTGTGCCACGTTGACGAATAATGACAGAACCAGCCTTTGCTGTTTCGCCATCATAAAGCTTGGTACCGAGGTACTTTGGCTGTGAATCTCTTAGGTTTTTAGCGGAACCACCCGCTTTTCTATGTGCCATATTAGCTTATGCTGTAACCTTACTTATAAATTTGTCCCATGAGTATACATGACAATCCCACAAAAATCAATGCCGGGCTCAGAGGGTTTATCGATAGCCAAAAAGGGCATGATTTTATGGTTATTTTGACCATTTTAGGGGTAGCTATAGCTAGTTTTAGCCTAGGCCTCAAATCAGCCCAAAAAGACGATTCTAGGGTTGTCATAAGGACAGATCCAAGTCTGATTGTGGCATCAACGACGGACTATACGGACAAAACAACAAGTACTCTGAACAAAACTGGAAGAAATACTGAGTCAATTTTATCAGTAAGCAAAAATAATAAACCTGATGGGGGAGCCACAAACAGCCCAGGACTTCCCTTTGTTGCCTCAAAAAAGGGTAAGAAGTACTATCCGGTCAATTGCCCTGCGGCAAAAAACCTTGCCGTGACAAATCGTATTTATTTTAAAGACGGAGCTGACGCTGAAGCAAAGGGATATACTTTATCCACCAGTTGCCAGTTATTGAACCAATGAGGTTGGGGAACAGAATGAACAAATAACTAAGATTGAAAAACACATTAATCTTAGGAAATAGTCGACATAATAGATAGATCATATAATTACGTAACCAAACCAAGGCCCGTTCTCCGGGTCTTTTTTATATAGGGGAGAATGAGGTTTAATGTCGCACAATGTATCTTTCTCGACATTACTCTTATGGGACAATTAGATCTGGCAAAAAATTCTTAAAATATTGAACAAATAAAAACTACGGTTGCTGCCCTATCAATCTGTATTCTCTGCCGAAAAAATGCGTACAAAAATGTCCGTCTTGCATTCTATGTCCCCCTCAAACTATCTCAAACAATTTTCTAATTACTGGGGAAGTCACTCCCCTCTTTTTCTCTTTTGACTACGTATTCTAACCAATACCTTCACACCACCTGCATGGGAATTTGATAATTAATCCCTCCATGAACTCTTTCGTAGTTGTAGTATCTCAAATACTTTTTGAGCGCGCAATTAATTTTTTTCAC
>JBDKLD010000011.1:0-4555 GCA_039795715.1 Candidatus Parcubacteria bacterium
GGAGAGCATGGAGACAATCCCGATATGCGCGACATCTGGGATTTACTCCAGAGCTACAATGTGGAAATCGCCCTTACAGGCCACGACCACATCTACGAGCGGTTTGCTCCACAGAACTCGAACAGGTTGCGTAGCACGACAGGTTTGCGACAATTCATCATCGGCACTGGTGGCGCAGAACTGTACAAGTTCATGACCACAAGTCCAAACAGCGAATCCAGAGTGAGCGCAAACGGAGTATTGCAACTTCGCCTCCACTCGGACTCATACGACTGGCAGTTTCTGGACACATTTGGATTTACCAGAGACAGGAACGGCTCGTCGGATCCAAACACCTGCACCCAATAGCCGACCCGAAAATTGGGCCGGCTATTTTGATTTACTTTTGATTTTTTGTTAATATTCTTGTATGTCCGAAGAAGAAAGAAAAATGCTCGAGCGTTCTTTAGAACTAGCCGAAGAGAATAATAAAATCTTGCACTCAATGCAACGCTCGATGCGACTCGCTCGTGTTATGAGTATTTTATATTGGGTTTTCATTATCGGCTCGGCAGTCGGAGCATACTACCTTATACAGCCCTACGTTGAAGGCATTACTGGCGCATATGGCGGAGCGCAATCGAGCATAGGGGACAGCGTGAGTGGCCTACTCGACACCTTGAAAGATGTGACGCAATAGGGTAGAGTTTCTTCTGGTCAGGGTTTAGCCAATTTGACCACATTGCCGAGATAGCTCAGTTGGTAGAGCATTCGCCTGAAGAGCGAAGGGTCCCCAGTTCGACCCTGGGTCTCGGCACCAAATGAAAAAGATTCTATTAATAATCTTTATAATTGTGGTTCTGTATCTATTATGGGTGTTTTTCCACAATATGAAATATTGCGGTGATGAGCCATTTTTTATTCCCAAAAATCACATTTGTGTTCTATAGTTAAACAAAACCACTCATTGAGTGGTTATTTGTTTACTTACCCCTTAACTCGCAGTCTAGTTTGTTTGTTTTTATCGATCTTCGGCAACTTTATGATAAGCAGTCCGTGTTTTTCTATTGCGTCAGCTTCTTCAACTTCCACCTCAGCAGGGAGCATAATAGTTCGCGAGAACGAGCCCCAGTATAGTTCTTGGTGGAAATAATCTTCTTCTTTTACAAACTTCTCTGTTTCGCGTTTGCCTTTGATTGTGACCATATCGCGAGTGATGGAGATGTCTAGATCCTCTGGTTTAACGCCAGCCACCATGCATTTGATAACTATTTCGGTTGGAGTCTGGTAGACGTCGATCGTTAGTTCTCCCTCTGTAGGTTCTTCGTCAAACCAGGCCTCGCCAGATGCAGGCGTTTTGGAAGTAGGTTTTGCAGGCATAACTTCTTCTTCAGGAGTTTCGTCCATCCTCATACTTCCTGTCAGTTTTTCAAAGAACGATCTGTTGTCTTTCATTTTGTGGTTATATGTTTGTAAAGTGAATAAATTTATTTAAAAATAAAACAAAAACTAAGTTTGAATTGCGGTAATGTGCTTAACTTTTTCAAAAAGTAACAAAAGTATGACGATGCCAGCCCATACCGTCCCAAAAATAAAGAAAATATCTTCAGGCGCTCCGTTAATTATAAATAAATTGAAGGCAGTATGCAAGACCACAGCGATGAGAATCCCGGCGAGTGTGTATATTTTCTTCGTCTCCGCGTTTTTGTAGTAGGCGAGCGCCATACAAATACCGATCATCGCAGATGCCATAGTGTGAAGTAAGCTAGCGCCCAAAAAACGCAAGTTTCCACTGATGATAGTGTCGATTATTTTCTCCGGCCCAACTCCGGAAAGTAAAAAATTCGAATCGAATGAAGAAAAAATAAAAAAAGTGTTTTCAAGAGCCACAAAACCCAGAGCCGAGATGATAAGGTAAATAATATCATCAACGGGCTCGTCTGCCATTTTGTTTCGCAAAGCAATAAAATAGACAAAGCCGAATTTTAGCCCTTCTTCGATTATTGCCCAGAGCAGAAACGAGATCTGGTCGTTATTTTGGAAGAAATGATAAACTATCTTCTCGAGAGGCAGAGAAAACAGAACCGCAACCATTCCGCCGAGGAAGGAGAGTGTGACCATTCTAGCTGGCTCGGGATGAATATCTTCTTTCAACCAAAACCAAAGCCAAACCAGAGCGGGGGTTAGGCCGAGTATGAAAGCTAGGACGAATGGATAGTTTTGAAGGAAATTTAAAAACATATTTTATTTTGGCCAACTCGAGACCATTAGCAGTTTCTCGTCAGGGTTTATTGTCATCCAGATTTCTTCTGTGATGAACGGCATAAACGGATGCAGTGCTCGCAGTACAGCGTCCAGTGTGTGAAGTAAAAACTGCTTTCGGCGACTCTTTTCTTCCTCTGTTCCAGTTGCGAATACTATCTTGCTGTCTTCTATTATATCATCTGCAAGTGTGTGCCAAACATAGTGATAGAGTTTTTCCGCAGCCAAATAGAATCTAAAATTGTCCATATCGACTGTGACATCCTCTAGCATTTCTCTTCTTGCTGTCCTCAGTTTATCATCTGACATGTCGTGCTCCTTAAAACCACCCGAAAGCGACTCGCCCTGGGTGTTTTCAACGATGAATCTAGTGATGTTCCAGAGTTTGTTAGCAAAGTTTTTGTAGCCTTTTATTTTTTGCTCATCAAATTTAACATCACTTCCAACTGCTGCACCGATGATTAAACCCATTCGTAGAGCATCCGCCCCATAAGTATCAATGATAGTTAGTGGATCTATGCCGTTGTTGAGTGATTTACTAAATTTTCTACCATCCTTTGCACGTACGAGCCCGTGGATGAGGACTTTCTTAAAGGGGATTTTTCCTAAAAGAAATCCACTCATCATAATCATTCTTGATACCCACAATTGCAGAATTTCATAAGCTGGTGACATAAATGTGGTTGGATAAAACACTTCAAGATCCTTAGTTTTTTCCGGCCATCCCATCGTTGAAAAAGGCCAGAGTGCAGATGAAAACCAAGTATCTAAGACATCACTATCTTGTTCCCAACCTTCACCAATTGGAGCATTTATTCCACAATAAACTTCTTTGTTTCTATACCATACGGGAATACGATGCCCAAACCATTGCTGTCTTGAAATGCACCAGTCGTGAAGATTATCAATCCAATGAAAATACGCATTTCTAAAACCTTCTTGAGACATATCAACCGCACCACTTTCTACTGCTTTTCGCATTATTTGCTTTAAGTTGGTTTCACTTCCACTATCTATTCCTGGTATTTCAGAATATGGAACTATAAACTTCTTATCTACGGAAACAAACCATTGCTCCATAATTTGGGGCTCAATAATAGCTCCAGTTCGCTCAGCAGTTGCAACATTGTGAATATATCCTTCCTCAATTTTCACCAGCAGACCTTTTTCTTTCAATTTCTCTACAATTTTCTCACGTGCTTCGGTTATTTTCATCCCTGTGAATTCTCCTGAAATTGGAAGAAGTTTTCCAAAGCGATCTATGACTTGCTCCTTATCAAGGTTATGTCTTTCAGCAATTTCAAAGTCAACCATTGAATGCCAAGGAGTGATCGTCATAGCACCTGATCCCATTTCTGGGTCACTTGCAACGTCTTTTATCACTGTTGCTGTTATGGGTCCATTAATCCATTCGAGTTCAATTTTTTGGTTATGGGAGAAATCCTTATATCGAGTATCGTCTGGATGAACAACAATGTATTTGTCACCAAATTTTGTTTCTGGTCTAGATGTTCCGATTACAAATGGCCCGTATTGAAAATAATAAAACTTACTTTTCTCTTCTTGGTACACAACCTCATCATCCGAAATAGTCGTTTGTCCTTTCGGGTCCCAATTTATAATTCTAGACCCACGATAAATAAGACCAGCATCATACATATTTTTAAAAGCAGTAAAGACAGCAAGATTACGTTTGTCGTCTAGTGTGTATGCATAACGAGACCAATCAAGACTTGCTCCCATTTTACGAATCTGACCGAGAATCGTGCTTTCACTTGATTTAGCAAATTCGTAGATTCGTTTTACTAGTTCTTCTCGACCAAGGTCGTGACGTGTTTTACCTTCGTTTTTTTGAAGATCTTTTTCAACTCTAGCCTGAGTGGCAATTGCTGCTGAGTCAGTTCCTGGTATCCAAAGAGCTTTTTTCCCAAGCATACGTTGGAAACGAATCGCAACATCTTGAAGAGTATCTTCATAGGCGTGACCAACATGCAATGTGCCAGTTACATTTGGAGGAGGTAGTACTATTGAAAAATATTCTGCATCATTTTTTGTAATCCCTTTATCCACACAAACATCAGGATTAAAAAAACCAGAGTCCTCCCAAATTTTGTAGATTTTTCCTTCCGTTTCTTTTGGGTTGTATGGGGATAAGAATTTTTCGTGCATTTATTTAGAATATCACAAAGGCAGGTTTTAGGAAATTTTGAAAAATCACCCTTTTTGTTATAAAGGACGTGTCCTTTATAACAAAAAGGGTGATGTCCTTGAGAATCAGTCCTTGAAAAAGCTATATTTTAATTGATTATTAATT
>JBDKLD010000012.1:0-9535 GCA_039795715.1 Candidatus Parcubacteria bacterium
ACTATTTTAGTGGGGTACCCGCCCTTTATCAAGGATATTATCGATGAAGCTATTGCCGAGGATATCAATCTGAAAACACGCAATATCCGTTTAATGTTTGCAGCAGAGGTATTTACTGAGGGTTTTCGGGATTATCTAAGGGAAAAAGCAAATATTAGAAATGTTTATTTAGATACACTCAACGTGTATGGGAGTGCTGACATCGGCGCCATGGCGTGGGAAACAGGTATCAGTATCCTCATCAAGCGCCTTGCGCTAAAAGATCCCAAATTAATGGTAGAACTATTTGATAAGGCTTCCAGGGTGCCAACACTCGCACAATACAATCCTCACTTTATAAATTTTGAAGAGATTAACAATGAACTTGTTTTGACTGGGAATAGTGCCATTCCGCTTGTTCGCTATAGTATCGGTGACCATGGCGGCACATATTCATTTAAGCAAATTACCGACAAGCTCAAAAAGTGCGGTTACGACCTCAAGGCAGAAGCAACAAAGGTTGGAATCTCAGATTTCATTTATCAGCTACCTTTTGTGTATGTCTATGAACGCAATGATTTTTCCACAACACTTTATGGCTTACAGATTTATCCTGAAACAATACGCGAAGCGTTGACTGATGCTTCAATTAGCAAATATCTGACAGGGAAGTTTACTTTGCAGACAAAGTTTAATAAGAAGCAAGATCAATGTCTCATTATAAATCTTGAGACAAAAAAAGGAGTGGATATAACACCGCAAATAAGCAAGCAAATTTTCAAAATAGTTTTTGACGTACTGTGTACAAAAAACTCCGAGTTTAGGGAATTGTCCAAGTTTCTCGGCAGACGTTCGCACCCCAAGCTTGTTTTTTGGGATGCAGAGCACCCACTGTATTTCAAACCAGGTATCAAGCAAAAGTGGATAAAAAAGTAATTAAAAAATAATTCTGTAGTATAATATCAAACAATGATTGCGATTGATATTGCTCACAACCTTGACCAACTTTTTGTTGGAATTTCCATAGTCGCAAGTTTAATACTAGGTATTATTGTCTATCTTGATAACCGCAAAAGTATTACAAGTAGAACATTTTTACTTTTTGCGCTTGCTGCTATTTTCTGGAATGTCTGTAACTATGTTTCATATCAACCTTATTTTTCTGATTATGGATTACTAATAGTAAGGCTTTCACTCTTTTTTGCAGTCTGGTATTGTTATTTCTTGTTCAAGCTATTTTATGTTTTCCCAGATTCAGAATTTGTTTTTTCTAAACGTTTTAAACTCGTAATATGGCCTGCAATTTTAGCTGTCTCAATTCTCACGCTTACCCCATATGTATTTAAGTCTGTGCTAGCAACTGATGTAAATGGCATCGTTTCAAAGGTGAATGTTGGCCCGGCTATTATTTTTTTCGTAATAACAATATTGGGCTTACTGGTGTGTGGATTTTGGACACTTGTAAAGAAGCTTAAAAATTCTGAAGAAATAAAACATAAACAATTGGGGATAATACTTAATGGTGCAATGATTTCATTTACCCTTCATATTATCTTTAATATGGTATTTCCGCTTTTTCTTGATAACAGTAGCTACGCATCATTCGGTGCAATTTTTAGTTTGCCATTTATTGCATTCACAGCATTTGCTGTTATCAAATATAAGCTTTTTAATGTAAAAGTCATTGCAACCGAACTTCTTATTTTTACACTTTGGATTTTCCTTTTGATACGAACACTAATTGCAAATACGCTTAGTGACCAGATAATAAATGGTTCGCTATTTTTTGCCATGGTTGTAATTGGCATACTGCTGATACGGAGTGTATTTAGAGAAGTTAAGCAGCGAGAAGACCTCGAAAAAGCCACAAACGCACTAGAAACCGCAAACCAACGCCTGCAAGGCCTTGACAAAATGAAAACGGAATTCCTTTCACTCGCTTCTCACCAACTCCGTAGCCCGATTACTGCAATCAAGGGCTATACATCAATGCTTCTCGAAGGTGCATACGGTGAAGTGCTAAAGGATCAAAAGGTGCCGATTTCTCGTGTGTTTGAATCCAGTCAAAACTTGGCAAATGTTGTTGAAGACCTGCTTGATGTCGGCAAAATCGAGCAAGGGGGCATGAAGTATGAATTAACCGCAATAGATATAGAGCAGATGACACAGGGAATATTCCATGAATTTACCGTTGTCGCCGAAAACAAGGGCTTGAAATTTAGCTACGTAAACACTGGCGCGACGCCATGCGTGGTGATGATAGATCCGATAAAAATTCGCCAAGTGATCATCAACTTGCTCGACAATTCCATCAAATACACAGAGAAGGGTTTTGTAAATCTCTCGATAAAAAAAGTCGGCAAGGATGCTGTCATTGAAATCACCGACTCGGGCATCGGCATGTCGCCAGAAACAAAAGAAAAACTCTTTGGTAAGTTTGCTCGAGGTGAAGGCAAGATGGTAAATGCTGGCGGTTCCGGTCTTGGACTCTACCTCGTCAAGCAAATAGTCGATGCCCACAAAGGCACTGTTGATGCTACTTCGCCAGGTGTTGGCAAAGGTGCAACGTTCAGAGTGACGCTCCCACTTAAATAATCGGCTTTGGAGAAAGCTTTGCCGGCACCACCTGTGAACCTTCTTTGAGGTCGCGAACAATAAATCCTTCTTTTTCGATTTCCTTGCGGATCTCATCTGCTTTGGCAAAATCTTTGCGATCACGAGCCTTGTCGCGCTCGAGGGTGAGTACTTTTACGTGTGCTGGCACTTCAATAACAGGAAGCTCAGAAAAACCGAGCCCGAGAATTCTGTCGTAGTATAAAATCGTTGCGCGCTTCACGCCTTGATCAAGTTCTTCATCTCGAAATATAGCAAAAAGGTGAGCAATAGCGCGTGGTGTGTCCAAGTCATTGTCGATGTCGGTAGTGAGTGTCGCAACATGATTTTCGTCTGGAGATGCTTCATCGTTTGGAAAAGCCACGAATGTCTCATAGAGTGTCGTGAGCGCGGTATCCGCGGCGCGGAGTGCGTCGTAGGTAAAGTTTATTGGATTGCGATAATGAGCCATGAGTAGCCATAGGCGATAACTTTCGGGACGAGCAATTTTAATAACATCGGCAAGGTAAATGTCGTTTGAAAGCGATTTGGAAATTTTCTCACCATCGATGTTGACGAAACCGCTATGCATCCAGACTTTTGCCAGTGGCTCGCCATACGCGCACTCTGACTGCGCGATCTCATTGGTATGGTGAACGGGGATATGATCGATGCCACCAGTGTGAATATCAAAAGGCTGACCGAGAAATTTGCGAGCCATTGCCGAACACTCAATATGCCAACCAGGGAAGCCAATACCCCAAGGCGAAGGGAAGCCGGTCTTCTGATCTTTGGAAAATTTCCAGAGCGCAAAATCACGCGGAGAATGTTTCTCGGTGTTTTCACCGATGCGTGACTCGAGCTCTTTGTCCGGTTCTTTGTGGTGGCCAACAAGCTTGCCATAATCTTTCATCTTTTTAGTATCAAAATACATGCCATCGCTCGTGGCGTACGCAAATCCTTTTTCAATAAGTTTTTCGATGAGTTCAATATCTTCCTTTACATTGTCGCTCGCAAAAGGCATTTCGTGAGGCAACTGAATGCGAAGAGACTTGAGATCTGCCACAAATGCGTTTTTATAAAAATCAGCGACTTCGCGCATAGCTTCGAGCGTCATTGGTTTGCCTTCACGAGCAAGCGCCTTGACCATTTTATCTTCACCTTCGTCGGCATCACTTGTGAGATGTCCAATGTCGGTAATATTGATGACTTGCTTTACTTCCATTCCAGATACTTCAAGAGTGCGACGTAACGTGTCGGCAAAAACGTACGCACGCAAATTACCAATATGGGCGTAGTTGTATACTGTCGGACCGCAATGATAAATTCGAGCCTTGCCTGTTTCAATAGGAGTAAAAGGCTCTATTTTTTTGGTGAGCGTATTGTAGAAGGCTAGAGCCATTTCTTGCGACGGAAGTAAGTGATAAGCACAACAGCAGTGAGTGCCATTGCGCTGAGGACGATCCCAAAATCTTTGTAGTTATCAATAAAGACAAATGACGTGTTCATGCCGAATACGCCGGTGATGAGATTGAGTGGCAACATAATGAAAGAAATGATGGTGAGCACTTTGATGGTCTCATTGGTCTTGGCGGTGAGTAAAGCGTCATTAGTATCCTTGAGGTCGTTGAGAATTTCTTTGTGACTTGCCATGATGCCTTCGACTCGTCTGTATTCGCCGGTGATGGACTCGAGATGATGGGAGAATTTATCACCAAATAAATGCGCGCCCGCAGACTCAAAAGAGGTGAGCACGTGTTCGTGGAAGCGAATGGCTTGTTTGAAGTCGAGCAGTTTGCGGTTGATGTTGGAAATGACACGCACCATTTTTTCTTCTCTATTTTCAAAAATGCTCAGTTCGATTTCTTTGAGGTCATCTTCTATTTCGAGTAGTTGCGCTTCGGAATATTTGTAGAGCTCGCGCATGATGTAGAAGAGAAGGTAGCCAGCGTGGTCGCCCATAGGCTTTTTGTCGAGAATCGATTTTATTTCAAAGACACGAGAGAATTCATGCAGAGGATCAACAGGTTCGTAGTGGACGGTGATTAGGAATTCTTTACCAACAATGAAGTCTATTTCCTGCTCGTAGCGGGATCCGTCACGGCTGCGGCCAATAATAGGAAAGTGCAGTACCATGTATATAAAGTGAGGGTAAAGGTCTACTTTGCCACGGATACTTTTGTCGAGCAATTCTTCGCCCACGAGCTCGGGAAGGGAATATTCTTCCATGAGGTGCATAATTTCATCGCGTGTTGGTCCTTCGACATCCACCCATGTGAGCCCTTTGTGCTTAAATTTTGAAACCATAGTGCAATTATATAGCTAATACTTCGATGACGATAGGGGAAAAGTATTGTTGGTGTGCACTTGCATTTTCCTGAAAAACCTATATTATGACTGCACTATGGCAGTAAAGAAGGCGGCAACCAAAAAGGTGGCGAAGAAAGTCTCAAAAAAGACCGCTAAAGCTGATGCGGGTGGTGAATTCGCTGTTATCTTGACAGGTGGCAAGCAATATCGTGTTCAAGCTGGCGATACTCTCATGATCGAGAAGCTTGCAGGAGAACACAAGGTTGGCGACACCGTCATTTTTGACAAAGTTCTCCTCGTCGACAATACCGACGGTTGTACAATAGGTGATCCTTACATCAAGGGTGCTGCTGTTCATGCTGAATTCAAAGAGCATGGACGCTCCGCAAAGGTCCGTGTCGTCAAATACAAGGCAAAAGCCCGCTACCTCAAGCAAAACGGCCACCGACAGCCATTTTCTAAACTTACGGTTACTGCGATTAAATAAGCTCCTCAGAGAACCCCGAAAAGGGGTTTTCTTTTACCAAAAAATCGCTGAAAAAGCCTTGACTTTTCAATATATAATGATATAATTAAGGCAAACCAATTAAACTCATTAAAAATGAAAGAAAATATTCCGCTTAAGCTAGTCAAAATGCTCAAGCCATTTTGGCGTCACTATGCTGTAGTACTTCTACTTAATCTTGTTACGCAGCTAGTAGTAATGTGCATACCGTTTCTATTTGCAAAAATGATTGACGCAAATACCTTCAATCAGGCAATCTTGTTTGTTGCAGCAGCATTTGCCTGTTGGCTTATTTCAAGAACAATCATCAGTATCACTAGAGATAGGTATGAAGTGCAAAATATTGATTTTGACACTCAACCATTCCTCAATAATCTCTCCTTGAGAAAATTACTTAATTTCTCAGTCGGTCAGCACCGTAATGAAAATTCTGGTATCAAGCAACATGTCGTTGGTGAGGGTCAATCTGCTATTAGAGAAATGGTTGAACGGATGATCTTTGAAATTACTCCGGTAATCCTACAGACTGTCGTAACAACTACGATAATCACTGTATTTTCACCACTCATCGGGTCATTTATCATTATCTGCATCACTCTCTATCTCTACTTAACCATCAAACGCAATATTTCTTATCGCGGGCGAACACTGGACTGGATAGAGAAGCGAAAAAATCAGGCAAAGATCATCTCCGAATTTCATAGAAATATTCCATTTGTCATTCTAGAGTCTCAAGAAGACAAGGCAATAACAATGGTGCGCGATGCTCAAGAGAAAAATAGTGATATGGCTAAAAAACTTTGGACTCCATATGTTACTCAGTCCGGATATTTGAGAATAATAATCGGCATATCTCTCTATGGCAGTATAGGACTCGCACTTTATCTTATATTCACCGGGCAGTTCTCAAAGGGTATGTTTGTAGCATTCGTGAGTTGGATCCAGCAGTCAGTTGGTAATGTTGAAATGCTTGCATACTACCAACGTCAGTTTATGATATATTTTGCGCAAGTAAATAAATACTTTGAATTGACATCAATACCGTCTGATATCAGTATGGCAGAAAATCCAATTCTGCCTGAAAATTTGTTCGGTAAGATTGAGTTCAGAAATGTTTCCTACTCATACCCAAGCAGAAATGACAGTAAAAAGTCTCATGCCAATGAGAATGAATCAGTAAGTAATCTTTGTTTTACAATATTGCCAGGAGAAAAAATCGGTATTGTAGGCGAATCAGGCGCAGGCAAATCAACATTGGTAAATCTACTTCGTAGAGCTTCAGACCCTAGTTCGGGAAGTATTCTTATTGATGACTATCCTCTTACTCATCTTGATTTACATTGGTTCAGATCTAATATTGGCAATGTGGAGCAAGAGGTGGCTGTGTTCGATCTTAGTATTAAGGAGAATATTGTCTTTGGCCTCAATGGTCGTGCTGGCAGTATCACTGATCAGGATTTACATGAAGTAGCGAAGCTTGCATCAATCGATGATTTTATTCTTAAGCTTGAAAATGGCTTCGACACAATGATAGGCGAAAGGGGAATCAAGCTTTCTGGCGGTGAACGTCAAAGGATAGCTATTGCACGTGCCCTAATTAAAAATCCGAAAATACTTATTTTTGATGAAGCAACTTCCGCACTTGATGCGTACAATGAAAAACTTGTACACGATTCAATGAATCAAGCATCAAAAGGTAGAACCACGATTATCATTGCGCATAGACTTTCGACCGTTATTGATGCTGATCGTATCATCGTAATGAAGGAAGGTGCAATCGATGATATCGGTACGCATGTTGAGTTGTCAGAACGTTGTGCGGAATATCAAAAATTGATAAAAAATCAAATAGTAGCGTTTTAAATTGAGCCCGGAATTATCCGGGCTTTTTATTTTCCAAAACCAGCTTTTTTTGTTAGTATCTAGGTTATATGGAACGAACATACATTGCCGAACTCGAGAAGCATATTGGCGCCGAAGTGGTGATAAAGGGCTGGATTCATGTCCGCCGTGACCAAGGGAAAATGGTCTTTTTTGATTTTCGTGATATGAGCGGGATTGTACAAGGCGTTGTCTTGTCCGGTTCACCTGCTATTGAAATTGCCAAAACAGTACGAGAGGAATTTGTTGTCTCGGTAAAGGGAAAAGTGAATGAGCGCCCCGAGAAGAATCGGCAAGCCGACAAACAAAATGGCAACATCGAACTTGAAGTGCTCGGTATTGAGATTTTAAATACATCAGAACCGTTGCCGTACAATGTTCACGAAAATACTCATGACATCAACGAAGAAATTCGTCTCAAGCATCGTTACCTCGATATGCGCAATGAGCGTTTACAGAAAAATATTCGGAGTCGCGATGCGGTGATACATCTCATTCGCAATAGCCTCCACGGCGAGCACTTTATAGAAGTTGAAACGCCAATACTCACCAAGTCGACTCCTGAAGGCGCGCGTGATTTTATTGTACCTGCCCGCAAATGGCCAGGCACTTTTTATGCTTTGCCACAGTCGCCACAACAGTACAAACAGCTCCTCATGTCTGGTGGTATCGAGAGATATTTCCAAGTTGCGAAATGCATGCGCGATGAAGACGGTCGAGGTGATCGCCAGCCTGAGTTTACGCAACTCGATATGGAAATGAGCTTTGTCGAGCGCGAAGATGTCATGGCTCTCAATGAAAAATTACTCATAGAAATAGTGCAAAAACTCTACCCAGAGAAAAAAATTCAACAAATACCTTTCCCTCGAATTTCACATAAGGACGCAATGGAGAAATATGGTAATGATAGGCCAGATGTTCGCGAAGACAAAAATGATCCGAATTTGCTAGCATTTTGTTGGGTAGTTGATTTTCCTTTCTTTGAACGAACCGACAAATCCGACAATCCTGATGCGCAAGGCGAGTGGACGTATACGCACAACCCTTTTTCTCGTCCTCTGCCCGAGCACATGGGAAACTTGATGAATAAAGAAAATCTCGGTGACATCATCACCAGTCAATATGACATAGTGCTTAACGGTTTTGAGATTGGCGGAGGTAGTATCAGAAATCATGAAGCCAAAGCTCTTCACTCGGTTTTTGAAATTCTTGGTCATGACGGAGAAAAAATTGAAAAAGACTTTGGTCATATGCTCACAGCGTTCAAGCTCGGCACGCCTCCCCATGGTGGTATTGCTTGGGGGCTCGATCGCCTCGTCATGCTCCTGCAAAATGAGCCAAATATACGTGAAGTCATTGCTTTTCCCAAAACCGGTGAAGGTAAAGATCCAATGATGGATTCACCAAGTGAGGTTCCCAAGACTCAACTCAAAGAACTTGGGCTAGAGATAAAATCTAAATAAAAGCAAAAGTGTTGTGCTTATTCGATTTCGACATTAGCTCAGTTTATATTATATAATGCATAGGTGGATACTACGTATAGTGTTAAAACCGGAACTTTCGAAGGACCGTTTGACGTCCTCCTTGATCTCATCGAAAGGAGAAAACTTTTCATCAACGACATTTCGCTTTCTCAGGTGACAGATGATTTTTTGACGTACATAAAAAGCATGGAAAATGCTGCGCCAAGCACGCTCTCTTCTTTTATTGTCGTTGCGGCGACGCTCATCCTCATCAAGTCACGCTCGCTTTTGCCCAATTTTAGTCTGACAAAGGAAGAAGAAAAAGAGGTTGGTGATCTCGAGAAGCGACTCCGGCTCTATCGAATGTTTATTGATCTTGGTGAAGAAATAAAAAGTGCGTTTGGCAAAAAGGTATCATATGAGAAAAGAACAGTCACCGACAAAGAACCAATTTTTTTACCGTCAGTACTCATCACACAAGAATCAATGCATCAGATGGCGCAACATGTACTCTCTTCTATTCCTAAAATTGAGAAATTGCCCGAAGTTGAAGTAAAAAAAGTGATGAGCATAGAAGAAATGCTCGTGCGTCTCACAGACAGGATGCAAGACGCCATGAAAACCAGCTTCAAGCAATTTGTTGGCGTCAATAATCCGGCAAATCGCGAGGAAAAAGTGTTGGTCATCGTCGGCTTTCTTGCTATGCTTGAACTTGTGAGACAGGGGATTATGGATGTACTGCAGGGTGATATTTTCGGCGATATCGAAATGTCAAAGCTTGATGCTGATGTCTCAGCGACTGTCC
>JBDKLD010000013.1:0-22717 GCA_039795715.1 Candidatus Parcubacteria bacterium
GAGAGATGTTTCGAAATACCTTTCTCACTACAACAACAAACGAATGCATATGGGGATCAAAATGAAAACGCCGGCTCAAATGCTTAAGAAATGATGCAAAGGTGTTGACTCTTATACGTAGAGCCTATATTGTGTGGAGCCGAAGGTGAGAATCGAACTCACGTCTCTACTTTACGAAAGTAGTGTTCTACCACTGAACTAATCCGGCAACTATTTGACGAGCCTCAATTGTTCTTTTGCTCAGAGCTCTGTTTTTCCTACCATTTCCCCTATTGAAAGCAGAAAAAGTTGGGGTTAGTGAATCACAATTTGGACAAAGCAACCGAAGATTTTCCTCAATATTATTACGCCAATTTCCATCAATATGATCGGCTACCACAGGCACTACTCCTGTCTGTGAATTAACTTCTGACCAACCGCAAAGACAGCACTGATCCCCGAACTTTTTTCATAAATATTTTTTAATCGGAGTGGAAACAGTACCTATGCTCGAAATTCCGTTTATTTTCCCTTCCTGCCAATTTCGAATGTATTGCCTATATTGAAATTCATACTGACATGCATTACTACAATATTTATATGATGCACCGTACGGTTCTTTACCGCAAATCGGACACGGTGTGCGTTTCTTCTTTGGATTCGGCATTTCCAAAGTATATTTTCCACAACAAAAGCTGTCAAACAATATTGCTCAATTTCTAACGTGAGCCGTTGCCCGGAATTGAACCGGGGACCTACTCCTTCACGTACACCTTTGTTTCAATAAGCACTATCAAAGGGTTAGACTGTATATTCTGCATATCCGCGCTTGTGCATGGACGTAGCTTCCCTTGTCAGTCGTTCGAGCGCACAAAAGATTTTGTTGGCGCTACGGTCTTGGCCTGTGTAGGCTATTAACCGTAATTCGGGTTCGATACTCAGTTTCCTAAGTAAAGGGCTATACCTTGTGGGTAACCATGGAGTTGCTCTACCAGCTGAGCTACAACGGCGAAACGAGGAGCAAAATGGGAGCTGGCTTCCATTTTGTCCGAGTGAGCCGTTGTATGCCTACATACAACGGCAATGTCTCTATACAAGACCCGAAAATCATACTGTATTTTCAAGGTTTTTTCAAGAGTGATGCCTCCCAAAGCGCTATTTGACAATAAATATATCGCATGCTATAATCGAGAAAACCAACTAAAATGCAAACACTTGAGAAAACAACCCATTGGGCAGGAATTCTTGCCTTGCTCTATCAAAATACAATATTAAAAATACTTATGGTGAGGAATCACGACGGTACGTGGGGTATCCCTGGTGGACGCGCAAATGCCGACGAGAGTCCCGAAATGACTGCGGTGAGAGAAACAAATGAAGAAACAAAGCTACTTCTCTTGCCTAAGAATTTAATAAAATCCCAGGAATTCGATTTTACCAAAATGCCCACATTTGTCTTTTATACATTTATAAAAGAATACAAAGGTAGGCAAATAAAGGACGATGATGATACCGCCGAAGCTCGACTCTTCACTATTCTCGAAGCTCGTCGCTTGGATCTCAAAAATCGAGATAAAATTATAATTGAACAACTTTCGAGTATTGCTTCGCCTGGCACTATTGAAAAAATGTACACAGAATTTCTTATCGCTGCATGACAACACAAGTAACAAGACCGCTCTTTGATGGAGCGGTCTTATTTTTTATATTTTTCAGTACTAATTCTTTACCGTTTTCTTAACCGTTTTCTTGGCTACTTTTTTCGCGGCTTTTTTTACTCCACTCTTTGCTTTGCTTTTGCTCACACTCGCCCAGTGCTTCTTCATCTCAATCACCAAAGCAGCTATCTCGGCAGGCGAAGCATCGCGAACTGCTTTGTACTTGGCAGCAACTTTGTCGATCGCATCGTGGTACATGTCTTTACTCATCGACTCCATGCTGTTAAATTTCTTGACAGTTTCAGCTTTCATTTTTACCATCCAAGCCTTCGCATTTGCTCGACGCTTTTTATCTGAAAGAAAATATGTTGCTGCTCCTGCGGCAATGAGGCCCGCACTAACAAGCGCGACTTTTCCCATATTGCTCGAACTCTTCTTTTTACTAACCTTTTTTGGTGTAATCATATTAGGAAGTATACCCTATATTATTTTTCATCGCCAACAAGCCTCCGTTTGCCTTCGAGTAGCGCCTCAAGCATGACCGTCATACTCTCTCCTTCGTCGGCAGTTGTGACATGGTCGATATTTCCCAATACCTCAACTCGAGCACGGAACAAAACCAATGCATCTCGAAAACGCTTTGCTAATTCAGCATCCAAAGATTTCTCTCTTGGTGCATCTCGCACGACCCCAACATATGGATTGATAGCATAGTAGTTTGGCGCTTTCATTTAGATTTCTTCTATGATGCTTTTAAAACCGTTTCTAGAAACAACGACATGGTCAATGAGCTCAATACCGAGTAACTTGCCAGCATCAATGAGTTGTTTGGTCACGAGCACATCATCATCACTTGGCTTCAAAACACCAGAAGGATGGTTGTGGACGAGAATAACTGCCACGGCTGCGTATTCAAGCGCAGGACGATATACCTCGCGTGGATGAATAATATTGGCATCAATCGTGCCAATCGAGATAACTTCATCATGAATGACTTTGTAGTGACTATTGAGATAAATACCGCGCAAGTGCTCTTTGGGCAAATCAGCCATGCTCTTGGTATAGCCATAGACGTCTTTTGCGGTACGGATGACCTTGCCACCATTTGGGTTGCGTTCAAAAAGCCTGCGACCAAGCTCAACGATCGCCACAAGCTGTGCGGCACGACTAAGTGGAATATCAAGATCAACAGAAAGCTCTTTTGGATTGCGGGCATTAGCAATACTTTTTTCGCCATACTCTTTCAAAATACGTGTACTCATCGAGAGGACATCTTCTTTTTTCGAACCAGTATTGAAAATAACGGACAAAAGTTCTGGCATAGAAAGCAGGGCTGCGCCATCACGCACTATTCTTTCGCGAGGCTTTTGTTCATTTGGTAAATCACGTATGGTAATAACATACGGCTTTTCAAGAGGAAGTGTCGCTTGAATTATGCTTTCTCTAATAATTGGCACACCAAAGGTGCGTGTATACATGGCATCTTTCATACTGTTAGTGTAGCACTCAAACTAAAAAAAGAAATACTCTTTTTTTAGTTTAAAATTCCGCCTGCCACCTCCCTGAGACAACACCTTTCTTGACATCAACTATCTCTTTTTTGCTAGCTTCTGTATATGTGCCGTTTGGATTCTTTTTATCAAAAGAGAGGAAGTACTGACCGTCTGGAATTGCGCAGAAGAATTGGCCAAATTTATTGGTAACTTTTCTAATGACTTCATTGCCGAGCTTTACAGAATACAATCTGACTATAGCAAAAGAAAGTGGTGCTCCAGTCGCGCGGTCGGTGACTTTACCAAGCTTTGAAGGGTGGGCGCCAGCACGACGCAACACATACATAAAGACATAGAGCAAGAAGAAGATGATAGTGTAGGCTTGCGGAGTAAAAAATAATGCAAGGGCTGTAACTGCAAAGCCAAGCAAGTAAAAAACATTTGAAACCGTACTGAAAAGTTTTTCTCTTTTTACAAGCCAGTTGAGCATTTTCTGGTCTTGATCCAAATACTCTCGCCAATTGATAGCAACGGGGTCCATCGGAATATTTTTTGAAATCATGTCGCCACTATGCTCAATTTCAAAATAGTTGCCAAAATACAAATCTGAATACACTTCATCTTGATTGGTGTGGGCAAGCGCAAGTGACGGGAAAATATAATCTTTCTTTGCCGGCCTAAGCATATAGTGGCCAGGGGTAACCTTGAAACTGTAGCGACCATATATGTCTGTAACTACTTTTGAGACCACAGAACCCTCCATACTAATGAGCTCAAGATACACGGGATCTAGCGGTTGCTTGGTTGTTGTGTCATAAACTGCTCCCCATGCCCTTCGACGCTTGCGTATACCTAGTAAGGTCAAAAGATTTGACCATATCCTCGCTGGAAACATCAATAACTGTGGCAAGGAAAGAGGAGTTGCGAAAAAGTTTTCTGTAACAACTGCTACAGAACCGACTAATAGACCTGAAGTCATGATGGTTTTCGGTAAGTATAGCTTGATAGGCTCTGGTGTTACGCTTTCTATTTTTTTATAAGCAGTACGCGTCGGCGCTAGTATTTTCTCTTTTACAGCAGTGGTGACGGTATCTACTATTTTATTGACTGGCTCAGGAAGAATACTTGGTAAAAAATGGGGCTTTGGAGGTAAAGGCAAATTATTGTCTACAATGGGTAGTGGTTCAACATCAGGAAGCGCATTTGGAGTAGGAAGTACAGTAAGCGGTGGTGGGACAAAACCGCCTCCCCCACCACCACCAGTTGTCGGTGGTGTTACAGGTGGAACAATAGGTGTAGTACTTTGTGTCAGTCTAAATTCCTGTACACGACTATTGCCAGTGTCAGCAACATAGATTTGACCTCCATGAGAAACAGCAATACCTCTAGGGTTTATGAACTGCCCATCCTGTGTTCCACTACTCCCGATTTTTGCAATAAAATTACCGTCATTGTCAAAAATCTGTAGTCTGTTGTTGCCAGTATCGGCAATATATATGTAACCATTTGAGCCTACAGCCAGACTTTCAGGAGCGTTCAATTGACCATCCCCACTCCCAAACGTTCCGAATTTTTTAATAAAGACACCAAGCTCAGTAAATACTTGCACGCGATTATTACCAGTATCCAAAACGTAGACTTTATTATCTGACGCAACATCAACATCCATGGGATGATCAAACATCCCGCTATCTGTGCCATAAGCACCAAATACAATTTGAGTAAGACCGCCTACACCCCAACTAAAAGCTTGTATCCTACTGTTTTTGGTATCTGCTACGTACAAACGTCCGTTAGTCGCCATGGTGTTTGCATTTGGCAAATCAAATTCTTGAGGACTCGTTCCGCTTTGGCCAATGCCAAATAATGTATAGTCACCTGTTGCTATCTCAAATTCTCGTATGGAATTATTGATATCTGGAACATATATTTTTGTGCCATCTAAGCTAAATGCGATATCGAGTGGAACATCTGGATCGCCAGGGTGTACAGAATGGGGAGTTATTTCAGCTTCATACGTACCATCTGTATGAAAAATTTTAACTTTACCAAAGCCAATATCTGCGACATAGACATTGTTATCATATGGAGATACAGCTATTGCTTTTGGTTCGAGCAACTTTCCGATAATATTTGGCCCTGAATACGGAAAACTGAATTCAAAATTACCATTTGGTCCAAATGATTCGATGCGCTGATTACCCGAGTCTGCAACATACACATGACTCGTAACAAGAACGCCATGGTCCTTAGTTGTTGCAAGAGCAATATCTTGCGCTGAGTCAAATTGACCATCTCCAGGTCCTTGGCTACCAAAACTAAAGGGCAAGAGGCCTGCATAATTGAAAACTTGTACTCGGTGGTTACCAGTATCGGCAACATAGACATTATTTGACTCAGAAATTGCTATGCCTTTAGGAAAATTAAATTGGCCACTTGCAGTTCCTTGTGTCCCAAATTGAGATTGATACGCATGAGAAACAGTAAAAACTTGCACTCGGTGGTTCGCCGAATCAGTAACATAGACGGTTTCGTTGGGCCCGATAGCAACGTCTTCTGGGTATTGGAATTGGCCATTGTATGTTCCTGGTATCCCAATCTGTAGATTTGGCATAACACTAAAGTTGTTATGATCGAATACTTGCACACGATGGTTGAGGCTATCTGCGACATAGACATTACCCTTGTAATTGACTGTCAAGCCTCTTGGAAATTGAAACTCACCTGGAGCTGAACCAAAATTACCGAATTTTCTTAAAGGTGTTCCAGCAAGATCGAATACCTGTACGCGATGATTATTACTGTCTGCGACATAAACATTGTTGTCAGGACCACCGATAGCTATCCCCCATGGGTAATTTAATTCACCTAGCTGAGTGCCGAAACTACCAAAATCTTTTATATGGACTCCGGAGGAATCATATATTCTTATTCTATTATTTATACTATCTGATACATAAATATCACCGTTGACCGGAGATACGGCTATTTGAACGGCAATCGAAGGAAATGTCGTTTGCTGGCCCCAGCTACGGATAAAAGTAAGTTGGCTAATTGCGTTGGTGTAGTTTGTAAAAAACGACAAGTTAACCACAATCGCAATCAATATGATCGAGGCATGGAAAATTTTATGGTATTTCTTGATGAAATTCAAGGCAATATTATTATACCAAGAATAGGCGACTGGCAAAGAAACTTTTGTTAATTGGCTATATTTAGTTTTTGTTAATATTCAAATGCACCAGAGGCAAACTAACATTTTCTGGAATATTATTGCTACAAAGGACACCGGTTGGTTCTTTGGGTAAAGTCACGAATATCCCCCAACTGTCAGAGCAGTAGCTCGTCTCTTTCCCAGGTTGTACTTTCATGTGGACCAAATAGCCATTCCCCTCTTCATTACAAGAAAAACTCGCCCTATTTTCTGCCGGCACATTTTGTTTGGCGATAGCAAGAGCTGGTGCCGAACAAAAATCATTGAAATTTTTATTGCTCAAATAATAAGTCTTTGCATCGGAAAGTAATTTTGACATGGCCGTTTTTACGACTTCTTCTGTATCTTTTTTCGAACCTGCTGTTGTTGGCGGTTTCTCTACTGTCACTGGAATTTCTGGATTTTCTTGTTGTGGCTGATCGACTACTGGTTCTATTACTGGCTCTACTACGGGATTATTTACTACTATTGGTGTCGGAAGTGGAGTTGGCTCTATATTTTTTGAATTATTAAAAATAAATCCAGAAGTATAAGCGTATATCCCCGCACCTACGAACAAAAGCCCAGCGACAAAAATCGGAAAACGACTTCGGCGATGATTGGTTTTTGGGAAATCCACAACTGGTGCTTTTTTAGAAACAGTAGCTGGTGATACCTTTTGTTTGGAAACAACTATCGGCTTTGTTGGAGGAGGTGGTGTGATAATCTGTGGAGGTGTAATAATCTGTGGTGGTGTAATAATTGGTGGCGCCGGATGAGAAACAGCTGAATTTCCAGATACAGGCGTAGAAGGCTTAGAAACTGGTACAGATATATGCTCTTGCAAGGGTTCGGGGACAACGACTGTTCGATGTGGTGCTGGTGCAGGATTGGGTATTGCAACTGGGCGAACGTAATTGATAGGTTCCGCGGGGGGAAGATTTTCTGTTGGGGGTATGTCTACTGACGTACTCAATACTGTCTGTGTGGCAGTTTGCGAATCTTTTTTTTCTGGCGTGACTGCTGATTTTGAAAAAGGTTTGTATGCGCTGAGGGCTTTGCGCAGTGAATCAACATTGTCACTTGCCAAAGACTCAACAGGTCGGTTTTTTTTAGCTTCAGCGACAAGAGGCGCAGCGGCTTGTATCGCCTCTTCTATCTGCGTTACTTGCCAACCGCTTTTGACGAGCAAATCTTTGGTAGTTTGTGTTGATATACCACGAACTGCTTCGTTTGTAATGTAATCTAGTAAATCTTTGCTGACCATAATGTACTTGGCAGATTATACCATTTTCTTTTGAAAATAATTGTCCACAACAATTTAATTAAAGCTTCCTCGTATCATACGCCCAATGGAGTAGTGCTTGTCGTTGGCGAGGTCTGCAATACATATCCCCTGCTCGGCAATTATTTTTGATCTGCACTATGTGCCTACGCATAGCGAGCCATCTTTTAATTTGCCGTTCATCATCTTCTGTTCTACGCCCCAAACAATACCGGCAGTACCACTCAAACCAGCCTCGTGGATCTTGTGGATTGATCCAGCCCTTGGCTCGCCATACGGAAAGTGGCTGACTTGCATTGACGCCGAAAAAATTTAACTCTTTGTGGCGCTTTCCATCTGGAGATAATTTTGCCCCCTTGAACCAGCTCTTTGGAAACTCTTTTGGTGTATCGGAAAAATACAAACCACCAAAAACGCCAAGTGAGAGCATTTCTTTTGGAGTGAGGTCTGGTTTGAAGCGAGGGTCAAAGGTGGTACTCATTTAATAAATGAATGCTACTTTATTTTCTAATATTTTCCAAAACTTGCTGAGTGAGATTGTCTTCTGTCTGTTGCAGGTCTCCTTCAATTGGGACAGAAATTTCCTGCATACCATTATCGTTATATATAATGACGTGAACAGTTTTACTCACCTGATCGACAGCAACGACAAGCTTGCCGTCAGGAGCTACATACCCCATGTGGGGACCGCTTACAGTATCTATATATCCCTGATCGATTAATTTTTCTTCTTTTTGAAATGAGCCAATTCCCTCTCTAGATCGATCGAGGCAATACATATCCGGATTATTTTCGATCAAATTAACTTCCAGAACCGAGGCCCAATAATTTGAATTATACTCGGGGGTAGAATTAAAATTTGTTTGCTTCAATAAATTGTCAGCTGAATATATGGCAATTGATGGCTTGTCTAATTTTATCAATTCTTTGCCTTCGGCTAATTTCTTCTCGAGAGAATTTATCGGCTCTTTAATCTTGTTAAATAAATCATTCGCTTCAATATTGTATTCCGTTCGGTTTTCCAATTCATCTTGCGCTACATCCGCACCAATAGCCTCTTGCGTTGGGGCACCCGTCAAAGCTCCTGCCACCGCAACACCAGTTACTATTTTTTTGAAAGGGTTGTGTTCCATTTTTTTAGTATAGCAGTAGTTGTGTGATTTTGTGGTGGAAAAAAAAGTAGATATTTATATATCAGATTTGCGGAAAAAGTTAGTGAAAGAAGCCAAAGTAATTTGGCTGAAGATACTAGGATAGTTATATTCTAACAAGCAAAAGAATACCGACCACTATAGCTGCAACTGCGCATATGGTCTGTGAATGTTTGAATGGAAAAAAATGACTAATACCGTAAACAAGAAAAAAAATACCTTCAGCAATTGTAAGTAGTGACATGGTAATGTATCGGTTAGACTTATTAAATAAACTTACTGAGTTGGTGCACTAACTGGGTTTGGTACAGTAACATTGATAGTATTGCTCGCAGGAGCTGCCGATCTGAATGCGCCACTACGATATAGTAGTACGCCACCTACTACTGCTGCGATAATAATGACTAATGCCACAACCCATCCTGCGCCACCACCCCCGTCTCTTTCAGGAGAATTCGTGATAATTGTATCTGCCATAAAAATTCGAAAAATTATTAGTAATAATAACCCCATTATTTTGCTCCGACTTGCATAACATATATGCCGTAATCAAACATGATTGATTGCAGGCCCTTTTTTTGACGCGCGACTGGTGGAGGAAGTGGGAACTGCGATACGGGAGTATGGTGGGAGCATTTATATACCAAATCTAATAAATCCATCGAATACTTAAAAATTTATAGAAGTTTATCTAAAATTTCTTGTTTCTTCCAAAATCTATTCTTGTGTAAGAAAAATATTGAAAGTAATAACAGAATAATAGGTAATATCATATCACTAAATATTAACTGGATTCTCAGCGCAATATCATCCCATGCAGAAGTCACAGTAAAAGAACCTGTCAAAATACTAGCAATAATTCCTGGTATTTTTTCACCAACTAAGTATAGCAATGGAATCAATATTATTATTTTCTTAACACTTTTAGTAAAAAAACAAGTAACCAAAAAACATAGATTTAATATACTAAACAATCCACTAAAAATCATACTTGCAAAAAATGCACTAAAAGATATAACTGGTCCAAGAAAAGCAGGGCTAGAATAGATAGCTTGCGGATAAAGATTTAAAATTCCCCAAAGAGCACTGTTGGCAAAGTAAACAACAAACACAATCAGAATAATCTTCCATATTTTTGGTTTATTCATGGTTTTGATTATACTACTTCTTTTGTCCAGTCAGTATACAGAAAATGACCCTGATTTCTCAAGGTCATTTTCCTTTGCGCGACTTAGTGGACGAAGTGGGAACTGCAATACAATCAACTAAGGGGAACATTTATATTCCTGATTTTATTAGGTAATATGTTGGATTACTGACTATTTTGGTTTAAACTCCTCTCTCTAAAAATCTTTTGTAACATCTCCGTTAAAATTGGAGATACAGGCTTTCCGTTAACAGTAACGTCACAGTTACAAATTATTTTTTGGTCAATGTAAGTTATCGGCCAATGATGCGACCCATGTTCTTGATATACAGTACTAAATTCTGGGAGAATTATGTCCACCTGATTTCCTACAACATTTTTATTTATGTAATCAATTGTTTCAGGGAGATATGCCATATCTGCAAAATGTATGAAGAAATTTTTGTCAGTTTCCAAAAGATTAGTCCCGCTATTGTTATCCTTCCAGCCAATAATTTTTACTCCTTTAGTGCTTCCCTTGATTTGCTGATAGTCAGCTAAAGCAATTTCAGTTTCTTTTTCATATGACTGCTTGAATTGTCTATCATGAATATTCTGCTTTACCTCTCCAATAATACCCAGAGTTAACTGCCACGTGGCAAAAATAGCTAGGGCGAGACTGATCAATATCGGTAGCGCCATTTTCCATTTGTTTGAATTTTCTTTTTTAAAGATTTTGTACTGTAAATAAGCGAGGAAAATAATAAAGCAGAACCCGAGATAAATTGTCAGTCTGGCACCAAAAGTATTTCCACCTCCATCAAAACCTAATGCAAAAGCGTAAATACCAATGCCGCCTAGAGTCGCTATTTGTAAAATTATTATCCCGACGATATTTGATATTTTTTTCCAATTCATACTATCAACTATACCGTTTTCTCGTCCAATCTGTATACAGAAAAACACCCATACAAAATGGGTGTTTTTCTTCTGCGCGGCTGATGGGTGCTGACCCCACGACCTCTCCCGTGACAGGGGAGTGTTCCACCGTTGAACTACAGCCGCAACCTAATTAAATTATCACAAAATACAGCACTTTGCCACTTTGTAATGTGTCGAGGGAGAGACTCGAACTCTCAACCTTGCGCTTATGAAACGCATGCTCTAACCAGTTGAGCTACCCCGACAAAATTTTCTTCTTCATTTCCTCTATCATTCCGAGCATTTTGTATTTGAGAAGTGAGCTCTTACTGACCATGAGCCTGCAAATCCCATAGTAATTGTCGTAATTATCATAGACCTTAGAGGCTTTTGTCCTTACATAATAAGGCTTTCTCATCTGCTCGTCCCGTAAGTTTAGCAAATTTTTCCAAAAACTCAATACTTTGCCTATTCTCTTTTCGTGAGTGATATTTATCTGGATAGAGCACTTTATTTCATTATTTTTTACTTCCATTACCCCCTCTAAAAAATATCGTACTGCCAATATCATATCTGGATCAGAATTGATAAATTGGAATCCGGCAGTGTGGGGACTTTTAGAGCCTTCACTCCAATACAATGCAGCAGCTATTAATCCAAGCTCACGCTTGTTTATATTTTTAATAAATTTTTTTGCGAAAGTATTACATCTGTCAATTGCATCAATTTTTTTCTGTCTGTTAACTTGGGCAGCTTTTAGTCTACCTGGGATCAATTTTATGTTCTGGTTTTTGTTTATTTTCTCTATTAATTCTTTGGGAAGAATAATATCTCTGCACCATAGGCTAACGGTGCTTTTTGTGACAGAAAGAGCTCCGGCAATCGATTGAAGTGTTTGCCCTTTTTCTCTCATTTTTCTAGCTTTGATTCGTAATTCATATTTAGCCATATATGTATTATATCATAAGTTTGATGCCATGAAGCAAAAATACCCACATTTCTGTGAGTGTTTTTGTTCTTGTTGCGGGGCCACGAATCGAACGTGGGTCTTAAGGTTATGCATACCACTACAGTTTTCACTGCGAGAATGTTTGCAATTTTGTGGTCTGGACTATGCCTTCACCCGTTCCGCCGGTTGGCGGACAGTGGGGCCTGCCGTCTAGTCTCTACACCTTCAATAAAACTTTTTGCAAAATTTTAAAGCTTGGCTCGGCGTTGTCATTTGTGACGATAAACGTCACATGAAGATTTCACCGAATTTGACAGGTATTCCATTTGCCATTACTAGCTAATGAGCCCAATTGAGCCTTACGAGATGCCTCTTCTCTACCCCGCGATATTTCTATGTATATTCAAAAGTCATTTTAACGACTCTTGTATGCGACATGATACCATAATTTCGCTCTTTTGCAATGAGACACCACGGGCTTTTTTCATCGCATTTCCCGTGTTAGTATTCAACGTATGAACGACAATACCTCCGACAAGCTCCATGAGCTTCGCCACACGCTTGCTCACCTGCTCGGCGCAGCAGTGCTTGAACTTTATCCGGGCACAAAACTCACACTTGGTCCGGCGATCGACAACGGTTTCTACTACGATTTTGATATGGCTGGCGGAGCAAAAATTGGCGATGATGATTTGGCGAAAATTGAATCAAAGATGCGTGAGATTTTGCCGAGCTGGACTGATTTTAAAAAAGAAGTTGTGGCTGAAAATATTGCAAAATCTACGTTTTTGGAAAATGAATATAAAAATGAGCTTATTTCTGAAATTGTAAGCAAGGGAGAAGAAATTACTTTTTATACTTCAGGTGCAGGCAGCGTGCACGAATTCACCGACCTTTGTCGCGGTGGTCACCTCGAAAATCCGGCACAGGAAATCTCGCCGGCAAGTTTTAAACTCGATCGTGTTGCTGGCGCATATTGGCGTGGGAGCGAGAAAAATAAAATGCTCACGCGTATTTATGGCCTAGCATTTCATGATGAAGAAAAGCTTAAGGAATATTTAAAAATGCGTGAAGAAGCCGAAAAAAACGATCACCGCAAACTCGGCGCTGAAATGGACATTTTTGCTTTTGACGACGATGTCGGTGCGGGACTTCCTCTTTGGCTTCCAAATGGAGGAGTACTCACTGAAGAATTGGAAAAGCTCGCCAAGGAAACTGAATTCCTAGCTGGCTATGATCGCGTCAAAACTCCGCACTTGGCCAAAGAATCAATGTATAAAACCTCAGGCCACTTGCCGTACTACGAAGACTCTATGTACCCGCCAATGGAATATGAAGGTGGCAAATACTATTTACGCGCGATGAATTGTCCGCACCACCACAAAGTGTTCGCTGCGCGACCAAAATCGTACCGTGACCTTCCCCTTCGCTTGGCTGAATACGGCACTGTCTACCGCCACGAAAAATCTGGCGAGCTTTTCGGCCTCATGCGCGTGCGTTCGCTTTCAATGAACGATGCGCATATATATTGTACGGAAGAGCAGTTTGCCGATGAATTCCGCGCGGTGAACGAAATGTATTTGAAATATTTCAAAATATTCGGTGTAGAAAAATACGTCATGCGCCTTTCTGTACACGATCCGAAAAAGCTTGGCGAAAAATATGTCGACGAACCCGAGCTCTGGTTCAAGACCGAAAAAATGGTGCGCGATGTTTTGATAGAATCAAATATTCCTTATATCGAAGTTCCGAACGAAGCCGCTTTCTATGGTCCAAAAATTGATGTACAAGTTTGGAGCGCTATTGGTCGCGAATTTACTCTTGCAACAAACCAAGTAGATTTCGCTGTGCCTGCTCGCTTTGGACTCACCTACACCGACAATACCGGCAAACAGCAAACTCCTCTCTGTATCCATCGCGCGCCGCTTGGCACACACGAGCGCTTTATTGGTTTTTTGATTGAACACTATGGCGGCAACTTCCCTACGTGGCTTGCGCCTCTCCAAGTGGCAATTGTTCCAGTCAAAGACACCCACGCTAGTGCAGCGAAAGAACTCGCCCAGAAAATGCGTGAGCAATTTATCCGTGTTGAAATATTTGACGACAATAACAGCCTCGGCAAGCGCATCCACGCCGCGAAAAACATGTGTACTCCCTACACTATCGTCCTTGGTGATAAAGAAATTGAAAGCGGACAGCTGGCTATTGAAAAAAGAGACGGATCAAAGGAAGCACAGACAGCTGAAGATTTAATCAAGAATATATTGAGTGAAATTAAAGAGCGCAAATAGTATGACAGAAGGAGAAAAACCATTTGTCGGTGACCAAGATTTTCACAAATATCAAAAACAAGCTTTAGACCGAAAAGAGCAATTTGAGAAATGGAAAAAACAATACGGAGACCAGCTTTCTGACTTAGAGGGTTACCTTGTATTTGAAAATGAATCTCTCATTTGGCTTGAAAATGAGATTAAAGAAAAAGAAAAAGAAGGAAAGGACACTTCTGTAGATAAAATTATACTTGAAAAACAGAAAGCCGATATTCAAAACACTGAGCAAATGATTGTTGACTGGAAAAAATATATCGCTGAATTTACACTGGACACAATTGCTGAACAAAAAATTATTGAGGAATTTGATAGTTATCAAGAAAGAATCAAGCAGTGGATTATCGATAAAAAACCCGGTCAGGAAAATTAAAAAATCCCCTTTTGGGGATCACGCTTTGAGTGCAATTTTTTCTTCTCTTTCCTTAAGTTTTTGCAGTACATCTTGAACAGCTTTGCCACGGTGGGAAAATTGATTTTTCTCTTCAGTCGAATAATCAATCATCAGCTTGTCTTTGCCGTCTGGTGTAACAATGAGATCGAATTCCGTGCCCAGATCATTTCTCAGGCTCGAACCAGTGATCGTGCCATCGAGCTCGCCCATCCCGAAGACAAAGTCATTTGCACCAAAGCAAATACCGATTCGACAGACTATTTTTACTCGGTCGCCATCAAAACGTTGCCCAATTTGCCACGACTTGAAGGCGGTAAGGAAATCTTTGATGTAAGGTCCAGGAAAGCCATTGAGCGAACTGAGGTGGAACGAAGTATCGTCAACAAGAACCGGTTTGTTAAACTTTCGAAAACATGCATTCATCTTATAGGTGAACACCATGTCGGGACTGCCTTGTATCTCGTGAATACCAATGCTCTCCTGATCGCAATCGAAGTATTCACTAAGCGCGGCCGATAGCTCTTTGAACTTGAGCTTGTTGCCGGTAACTATGGTTAGTTTTTGTTTCATTAAAGTATGTTTTGCTGACTATATAGCAAAAGCAAAAATTCCGCCAGGGCGGAATTTTACTGCTATTTAGAAAGTAGTATAAAAAACTAAAAATCCAAATTCGCCATTTTGGCGTTTGATTGGATGAAAGATTTGCGTGGAGCAACTTCGCTACCCATGAGTGTGTCGAAAACTTTGTTGGCTTCTTCGGCATCGTCGATAGTGACTTGCTTGAGAATGCGACGAGCTGGATCCATTGTTGTTTCCCAAAGTTCATCGGCGTTCATTTCGCCGAGACCTTTGTAGCGCTGGATGTGAACTTTGTTGGAAACTTTTTTGCCAGACTTTCCACCTTTTGCTTCCTCAGCTTCTTCATCACCCTCTTCTTCATTTTCTTCTTCGTTATCGCTACCGTCACTTACCTCTTCTACATCGGCGCGCTTGCCGATAATCTTATTCTTTTCTTCATCTGAATATGCATAGGAAATTTCCTTACCGATTTTTATTTTGTACAAAGGTGGCTGAGCGATGTATACATAGCCAGCATCAATAATACTCTTGAAGTAGCGATACATGAGCGTGAGGATGAGCGTACGAATGTGTGCACCGTCCACGTCGGCATCAGTTGCGAGAATAATTTTGTGGTAGCGGATCTTGGTGATATCCATCGTGTCGCCGATCGATGTACCCATTGCAATAACCAAGTTTTTTATCTGCTCACTGCCGAGCATGCGATCAAGGCGCGCTCGTTCAACGTTGAGAATTTTTCCGCGAAGGGGAAGTACGGCCTGCGTTTTTCTATCGCGTCCCATCTTGGCAGTACCGCCAGCCGAATCTCCCTCAACAATGAAGACTTCTGATTCACTAGCGTCTTTCGATTGGCAGTCGGAAAGTTTGCCCGGCAAGGTCATGCCTTCGAGCGCACCTTTGCGGAGAATAGAATCCTTGGCAGCTTTGGCAGCTTTACGAGCGCGCAGAGCAAGTACGGCTTTGCCGATAATTCCCTTGGCATCGTCAGGATTTTCTTCGAGATATTGTTCAAAGGCTTCGCCAAACACTTTTTGCACGGCACCTTGAGCTTCGGTCGAACCGAGCTTGGCTTTGGTCTGACCTTCAAATTGGATTTCCGCGAGCTTGACTGAAATGATTGCCGTCAAACCCTCGAGCACGTCGTCGCCCGTAAATCCCCCGTCAGCTTCTTTCAAGACTTGATTTTTCTTGGCGAAATTGTTGACGAGGCGAGTGAGCGCCATTTTGAAACCGGCAACGTGCGTTCCACCTTCGGCAGTGTAAATATTGTTGGCAAATGGCATGAGACGGTCGGCAATGTCATCGACATATTGGAGCGCGACCTCAACACCGACGCCGTCGATATCTTTTTGCACATAGAAAATGCGATCGTGAACGGGCTTGAGATGTTTATTGGTGAATTTGACGAGCGACACGAGTCCGCCTTCGAAAAAGAATGAGACGGATGGAAGTTCGAGACCGAGGTCTTTTATCCAGTATGTTTCAGTGTCTTCGAGTTCAGCGCCTTTTTTGCCGATAGTATCACCATAACCGCGAGCATCGACGATTTCGATGCGGAGCGAACTTACCAAATATGCCTGCTGGCGCAAATGATTGACGATAGTTTCAAAATTGAAATTGGTATCAGGGAAAATAATGCCGTCCGGCTGGAAAGTGATGATGGTGCCGTGCTCTTTTGAACTGGCGATTTTTTTGACAGCCGCTTTTTTCTTGCCTTGCGAATATTCCTGCACGAATCGTCCACCATCGCGGTGAACTTCGGCACGAGTGTAAATAGAGAGTGCGTTCACAACGGATGCGCCGACGCCATGGAGACCGCCGGAAACTTTGTAGCCACTATCGTCACCACCAAATTTGCCACCAGCGTGCAAAGTCGTCATGACGGTTTCGAGTGCAGAAACTTTTGTTTTGGAATGGATATCAGTCGGAATACCGCGACCGTTGTCAGCCACGCGAATCTTGTTGCCAGGCAAAAGCACAACTTCGATACGATCACAAAAACCGCCCATCGCTTCGTCACGGGAGTTATCGAAAATTTCCCAGACCAAGTGGTGCAGGCCGTCGATACCGGTCGTGCCGATGTACATACCCGGGCGCTTTCGTACCGGTTCGAGACCTTCGAGAACAGAGATTGCCTCGGCGCCGTATGAGCCTTTTTTAGTTTTTGGTGCGGTTTCTTTGGTCATTTAAACGTGAATTTAGGGTGAATATAAAATAAAAAAGCTCTTGTAAGCTACAAGAGTATTATAGCAATAATGAAGAGGTAAAGCTAGGAAAAATGTGAGAAAAAGAGCTTGGTTTATAAGGGTTTTTTATCTCACCTCTCCCCCAAACACCCTCTTCGTCTCTTCTTCAAGTTTTTTATGCATAGTATTCACCTCTTCATCGGTGAGCGTTCGATCAAGTGAGCGGTACGTAATGCGGTAGGCGTAGCTTTTTTTACCTTCTCCGAATTTGGCTGCATTTTCATATTCATCTATTAGTGCCATTTCCTCGGCCAAGTCCCCCACCACGTCGCGCACGACATCGAAATAATTGTTTGGCGCAAAGTTCGCTTTTTCAACAATAAAAGAAATATCGCGCACGATGGCAGGATACTTGCTCACCTCTTTAAATTTCTGTCCGAGTACGAGCTGTTTTTTCACGCGTTCATCATCTGACCAAAGCAAACGAATGTCGGGTAGTTCCATGCTGATCATCGCCCAGCGCTCAATACCAGAGCCCCAAGCCCAACCATTGTAGACATTCGAATCAACGCCAAGTTTCTCAAGCACGCTCGGCTTCACAACACCAGAACCGAGAATTTCCAGCCAGTCCTTTTCATCAGAGCCACTTGTCCCCTCTTTTTTAATTTCAATTTCAGTCGACGGATGAGTATATGGAAATGTTTCCTCGACAAAGCGGTGCTCAACGTCGCCGAAGATAGCCTTCACAATTTTGAGCTCAACGTCTTTGAGCGTTTCGAGATCCATTGGTTCAGTTTCCTTGGGTGCTATATAAACAGCATCAATCTGATGGAAGACATTCATGTGGTGGCGATCGATCTCATCTTTGCGATAGACTTTTCCGTAAGCAAAAACGCCAAGCGGCTCACGCTTCGCGAGACGCGCCTTGATTTCTTCTTGCTGGAAATAGTAGTACCACATGACTGTCGTCTGTGTGCGCAAGATGTGATTATCGTCTGGGAAATATGTATCCGACTTGCTACGCGCTGGATGATTGGCGGGGAAATCGAAAAGGTCAAAAGCAATTTTCGTAGACATAATTTCTGGCACATGAATTGTGTCGAAGATTTTGAAATCAGGAATACCAGTAATGCGCACAACGAGTTCTTTGATCGGGCTACCGTCAGTACGCGACAAATCAGGCATCGCCAAGTAGCGCTTCATGCGCACGGCTTCGGCATCTGTACGGCTCTCGAGTAAGCTGATGATTTTTTGCTCTTCGGTTGTGTCGATGTTGATCTCCATATGTAAGAGCATTATACACAGAAATGGCTTAATTTAAAGGCTGTTCGTTGTGGCCAAAACAATATAGTATAGACTCATGACTAAGCAGAAAAAGTGGCTTCTCATTGCCGGAATCATTCTCCTCATACTCGGCATCTATCTGGGCTGGCTGGATAATGGACCGATGTGAACGAGCGGGGTGATTTGACAAATCATTTCGGTAATGTAGAATCTAGAAAACATTCTAAAATAAAATATCATGACTACAAAATTCTCACGTGAAGCCTTTTGCTACTCCTACCTTGGTAGGTTTTTGGGGGGACTAGAGACAATAATTATTTGCAGCTTAGTGCCGTACATATTTATTCCCATCCTATTTACTACAACCGACAACAGAGCACCCGAAGAGATACAAAAACTTCGGATAGGTTTTATGATACTTGCCGGTATTTTTGGTTTCATTGTTTCGTTCTTTGCGTTAAAGTATTCTTGGTTATTTTCAAGAATTATTAAACCATCAGAAGGCATGATCGAAAAGTACCGTGAAATGAGAAAAGAAGAATTATTGAATTTCATCGATTACAGTAGGAAAAAAATTCGATGCGAAGAAAAATGGATAGCGGATTGCGAAAAAAATCTTGCTGAACTTAAAACTCTTTAGCGAACGGCAGAAATGCCGTTTTTTTATTTTAAATAAGAAATCTTTATTTATACTCAAACAAAATCTCAGCAAAGTTTTTAATCTTGCCTGTTTTCTTATCGACTTCAATTCCCTCTTCTTTGTAGAGCTTCATGCGCTTTGCGCGGTATTCGTCATTGACCCAAACTTTGCCACCAGCGTAGACTATGCGGTGAAAAGGAATGCGCTTCTCACCGGCATCCCAAGCTTTGCCTAAAATAGAGGTAATGCTTTGCGATGCCATCGGACCAGCGCCACAGGCTTTGGTAATTGCGCCATATGTTGTGACACGACCTTTGGGAATGGCGAGCGCGGCTTCGACAACACGCTGACTAAAGGTTTTCATTTTCGGCTGTAATTTTTTGAGTTGTGCTTTTTGACTTTGCATAGATAGTACGAATTTTTTATATATACATTTTCGCCCTCTTGCAGTACTGACATTCAGTTTCCTTTCCGCCATAACTTTTCCAGTAACAAGGTCGCTCGGTCCATGTGCCGTTTTTGAGTTCGGAATCGTAGTCAGAAATATCCTTGCGGAGTGACTCGATGTGCTCTTCGCCAATCGTTGTTTGATAAAGCGCTTTACGCATGTCGTTCTCTTCGACAAAATAGAGACGTGACGCTTCGACAGTTTGCCTGCCCTTTTGCGAATTTTCAATCAGATATGAATACATGGCGAGCTGACGCAAATAGTCAGAGAGACGATTTTCTTCATCGAGCTTTTCCACATCTTTGGCAGATTTGGTTTTGCCAGTTTTAAAATCAGTCACGCGCACCGAGCCACCATCGTCGCTTTCGAGCAAATCAATCTTGCCTGTAATTAGGAGCTCGGGCACTTCGCTATCTCTGCACGACAGCGCCTTTTCACTTTCTCGAAGTGACCAGAGATCGGCAAAAGAATTGTCGGCAAAACGAGTGACTGCAGCCGTGGCGTCTTTGGTAAATTTCTTAATGACATTTGCCTGAGTTATTCGCGACTTGGTAATTTCTTCACTCACCGCAAGGTCGATATCTTTTTTTGTCGGCTGGTTTTCGCTTTTTACTATTCGCTCGATCGCACCATGGACAATACTGCCAAATTGCAGACTTTCAGTAAGCGGTTCGGGAACTTGCAGGAAATTCCTAAAGTACCATTTCCATGGGCATTCAAAAAAAGCGTTGAGTAATGTGACTGAAACTTTGGTATCGTGATATTTCTCAGCCACCATTTTCTGCAAAACTTCCTTGGTTATTGTTGGATTTTCTTGTCGGCGCGAAGTGACATACTCAATTGGCTCAAGCGACTCTGCTTCGCAAACCATAAACTCCAAAGCATCATTCGGCAGGGCTTCGATAATTGCGGCAAGATGTTCTTCGCTACCTTTGTGCGACATTTTGGCAAATGATAATGTGCAAAATCTCTTTGCCCGAGTAATTGCGACATAGAGCTCACGCTTCGCGACTTCTTGGTCTTTTTTCTCTAGACGTTCTTTTACTGATTCAGGTAGGGTAAAAGCCATGCGCTTGCCACTCATGAGGGCGCGTTCGTTCATATGGGCGATCCAGACTGCATCAAACTCCAAGCCTTTTGAACCGTGGAGCGTCATCACTTGGATACCGTCATTGGTGCCAAAAACCGCGAGCGGAATATTTTCTCCATACTCTTGGAGGCGCTCTATGTAGAGCAAGTAGTCTTTGAGGCTGACCTTTGGATTGCGCTCTTCTAGAGTATTCGCGAGGTGAATCATTGAGCGAATTATTTCTATCCGCTTCACATACGCTTCCGGATCGAATGTTGTTTCGAGAAAAAAATCATTGCCAATAATTTGCAGAGTAGAGTACAAACTTTTTCCCGATGTATCATCGAAAAGCTTGGAGAGTTTTCTACCAAAGAGTGAAATAGGATCACTCTCCGCAAAAAGGCTTTGTATTCCGTTTTTACCTCCAAAACTATCTACCGAAAGTTTCCGACTATCTGCCTCGTGCAAAAACTGGTGTGCAGAGAGCGGAGGAATACCGGAGATAGGATCGAGTACTGCCTCCGCTATAGAAACCGTATCATACGGGTCATTAAGAATATTTAAAATAGTTATAAAGAAATCGAATTCTGCAACATCAAAAAGACGGAGTGACTGCGTAGAAGAAGCTGGCAACCCCATGTCACGTAAAATAGCAACCGCGCTACGGACCTGGACATTCTTGGGTACTATCAAAGCGCAGTCTTTCGGCAATGTCCCATCGGCAATTTTCTCTTTAAAAAAAAGTCCAGCTTGTAGGATTTCATCACGCGGGTACATCGTCTCCATTAAACAAACCGGATGCTTGTGCTTGCTGTTCGACTGAAGCTTCCCTTTTGCTAATACGCTTTCGAGTAATTTGTCAGCAGTGTCAAGAATAGTTTGCGATGAGCGATAGTTTTCTATCAAGGTAATTTGCTTTGTGCCTTCAAACGTTCTCACAAATTCTTCAAAGTGTGACAGAGACGCTCCGCCAAAACCGTAGATGAGTTGTCGGTCATCGCCAACCACAAAAATGTTGGGTGCTTCAACATCGCCCCAAATGATTTTCAAAAATTCATTTTGTACGCCGGACGAATCTTGGTGTTCATCAACCAAGACGTAGAGGTATCGCTCGCGAAGCGTTGCCCTGACGTCTTCAGACTCGCGGACAATTTCCGTCATGTACGACAAAATGTCATCGTAATCCATAGCATTTCTTTCTCGCTTTTCAACTTCGTACAATTCATAGAAACGCACCGTCTCGCGCATGCGCTCCAAGCCTTCGATCTTGTTTTGTGTCTCTTTATTGAGCTGTCCCTTGGTCTCGCCACGCGAAGAAATATTTGTCGGATCTTTGGCGAGCATCGCGATTTCTTTTTCAACTTCTCGCAAAAAAACGTCTGGGCTCATTCGTTCACGCTTGAGCAATGAAATAAGCGACTTGAGGTCGCGATAGTACATCGCGCTATTGCTCCGCGGACGCAAATACGTCCACTCATGCTCATTGAGAATATGGTCAAAAAGTGAAAGTGTATCGGTGTCATCGAGCGCACTCGGCACATGAGGCAAGCCGATGACTGAGTAGAATTCTTCGATCAGCTTCGTGCCGAATGCATGGTAGGTCGTTACATTTATTTTGCCGGCGTCCGGTCCGATATATGTCCGAAGTCGACGTCGCATGGCTTCGACACCGGAATTGGTAAATGTCAGACAGAGAATGCCGTCAGCCTGGGTATCAGTCTTTTTGAGGATGTTGGCAATACGAAGTGCCAAAATCTGGGTCTTGCCGGTGCCAGGTCCAGCGACCACCATTACCGGCCCCTCAGTAGTATCTACGGCTTGTTTTTGGGCGGTATTGAGGGATTTATAGGCATTGGTAAAGGCTTCGTTCATTGCAGTATTATAGCCTCAATTTGGCTTTTTCCCATAGACTAGCGTATTCTAACCAATACCTTCACACCACCTGCATGGGAATTTGATAATTAATCCCTCCATGAACTCTTTCGTAGTTGTAGTATCTCAAATACTTTTTGAGCGCGCAATTAATTTTTTTCAC
>JBDKLD010000014.1:0-5545 GCA_039795715.1 Candidatus Parcubacteria bacterium
TTCGGAACAAACGGAGCATTATTTACCAAGAATGCGCCATCAGCATACTCATTAGAAATTGTACTGAAAGTGTCGTAATTGTCATTCATGTCACCAGTAGTGGCAGCATAGACAACTATCCAATAGTGACCTGGCAGCAATTCAAGAATGCCAGCTGTAAAGTCAGCAGTTACCCAGCTATAATCAACTGTAGTAACTTGGCTTGGTGCAATTACTGAATGAGTAATTATATCCCCAGTACTTGGTGCGCCGTTTACGTCATTGGTAAGAATGACTACCACTTCGTTTGGATTACCCGAACGCTTTAGATTAAGAGAAACATTACTAATTACTGATGTCTGACCAACCAAAAATGACTGCGCATAGAGCACACCAGCATCATTGTCTGTACCGATCGTACTTCGAGTAGAAGTCGGACCATCAACAGAAATGGTCATAGCAAACGCCTTTGGCGCCGCCAAGAATATTGAAAGAACGCTGATAAATAAAGCTATTTTCTTCATAATGACTTTCTTCAGATAAATTATCTTTTAACTGCTAAGCCAAGATTGTATCACACATATATGGTATTTGTCAAGGGCTTGTAAATAACACGAAAATGAACAGGTGGATATCGTCCCTGCGGGCGAGGAATCTAGAGAGGTATATTGAGAGGTTCAACTTTAAGTAATCAATTCTTGAGCCTTCTTTAAAAAAATTATGTCCCTCTCAATACAATATTCGAATAGTCATATTAGATTGAAAATAGAAAAACCGCCTTATTGCGGTTTTACTTTTCTGTGACAATAGTTACTCAGCATCCGGACTAAGCCAGTGCGGACAATTTATTGACAAGTCAAACTTATTATGCTATGATGGTAAAAACTTTAAAACCCTAAAACATGAAGAAAAATAAAGCCACCGGCATTACCTATGATGAGTTAATGAACTCTCGATTCCTTGAATTCCCTTCTCACAGTGAATTTATGTATAAATTATGCAGACTTCCTGTGTTATGTGCCTTGCTTATACTAGCTAGCGCGGTAACCGGAATCCTGATCGAAGTACCCGCAATAATAGTTGTTATGACAACTCTATTTTCACTGCTCGTAATATCTAAGTCGCAAATCTCATTCTTTTTTATGTCAGGACATGGTGTTGGGATCATTCCAAAATCCAAGTTTTCAATACTTGGCCTTCCAAAGATGCTAACGATTTCTTATATTATTTTTATCGTTTTAACATCTCTCATGGTGGTGCTCTCATTTTTTGGAGAGTGGAATTTCCACGGAACACAAACCAAGTTTGAGTACCTTTCAACTTTTCTATTAATTGCAGTTATTCTTTCGCTCCTTAGCTGGAGATTTAATATATACTACATAACTTGGTACGGAGACGAATACCAGGCGCGTGTATATTTTAAAAACAAAGGATTTTCTCAGCAAAAAATAGAGGAGTATATAGATAGGTTAAAAGAGAAAGGAGTTCTTTCATCTCGAAAGTAGTATTAAGCCCCACGTTAGGGGCTTTTTTTTATTTCCTAAATTTGTGGACTCGGGTGTTGGGTTCTGGAACTAATTTGCAAGGGAGGATATCCTCCTATTTTCTCTTTGAAATAAGGTTCAGAATAAGTTTAACAATTTTATCTTTATGACTAGGGTCACTTTCTGCAACGAGAACAGTGATGGCCGTCAGCGACGAAGGAGTCAACTTTTGAATATCGAGCATACCTTCCTGTTTTAGTAGCCAGACAAAAGCAAAAGCGCCTGAACGCTTGTTGCCATCAGTATACGGGTGATTTTTTACCATAAAGTAAAGCAGGTGTGCTGCTTTTTCTTCTACAGTTGGATATAGCTCATTGCCTCCAAAAGACTGGAGTACGTTGCCAACTATACCCGACACAGATCCTGCCTGCCTTTCCTTACCAAATATGTCTGACGCCTCACCTTTTGTGATGAGCGCTTTACGAAACTCAAACAAGTCTTTTGATATTTTTTCTGTAGTAAGGCTAACTTTCCTTTTTGTTAGCTTTCCTTTTGGCAAAAGTTCTCTGTCGTATGCATCGAGAGAGAGCCATGTGTCAGCAAAGAGGGAGATGAGTTCTACTGCATCTTTTGGATTGACAGAGGAACTGGTTGGTAAGAGTTTTTTTATATCGTCAACAACGTTGAGAAACTGCATGTAGTTTTTGGTGACACGCTTTTTGTCTATTGCAAAACCATCGACAATGTAGCTTCGCAGGGTCTTGGTTGCCCACTTACGAAACTCTATTGCTACTTTTGAATTTGTCCTGTACCCGACCCCCAAGATGACGTCGAGTGAGTAAAGTATTACTGGTTTATCTGAATTTGCATTATGCATTTTTTGCATATTGCTTTTTTCTGCAATTTCACCATCTTTAAATATATTTTTGATGTGACGAGAAATAACTGACTGATCAACTCCAAAAAGGTGCACTATTTGTGCTTGTGTTGCCCAAATGTTTTCATGGGTAAAGTCACCACGAAGCTCGATGGCCCCGTTTTTTGCTTGATAAATTATCACGTCTTTGACTTTTGATACCTTTTTCGATTTCATGCCCGAGCATTATATCATTGTTCTTTACCTACCGCCCAAATAGCTATTGTTTTCAAAGTAAAAGACTCCATTTCGGCGTCTTTGTCCTCTAGAGTGGACCCATACCTTACCCATCTAGTACATTGTGTCCGACCATATTCTTACTTAAAAAAGCCCATAATCGGGCTTTTTTTATTATTTTATATATTTATTTTTCTCAAAAATTTGACTTTATTGTTATTTGTGATAAGATAGTAATGCCACTTACTCGATAAGTGTCCAAAAAAGCACATGAATAATCATTTCCGAAAAACTGAAGATTGTTCACAAACCGTTACCAAGAACGGGCCTATTTCGTACGCAAACGATTTTGGACACGATGTCACAGTATTTAATTTCTCCTAAGCGCTAAATTGAATCCCCTACATCTTGCCCAAGAAATGCAAGATATGATCTTTATAATTGAATAAACACTAAAAAACTCAACAATGAAAGGACTAGAAATTAATTCCTACCTCAAGAGAATGAAAGAATCTCTTGACGTTTACCGATGGGTGTTTCGGAGCACTGTTCCCAAAAGGAGCAATAAACACTTCAAGCGAATGCTCCTGCCGATGTTTTTCTATGAAGCATTTGGCATGGCGATACCACTCTGCTTTGGACTTATCGTCAATGCGATAATCCACCACAATGACGTCCGCGTCAGCGTACTCTTTGCTGGTATCCTCGTACTCATGGTTTGCCGCCTCATCCTGCACAGAATGTACATGATTGAGCGCGAGCACATCAAAGGCTACAACGAGACTGCCCTGCTCGACTTCATAACCCGAAAGCTGTTTTCGAAATCAGTCGGACAGCACATCAGGTTTAAAGAAGAGCTCAGCCAGTCGAGCATCAACCGAGCGAGGGGTTCGATTCGGTACCTCACCAGCCTCATGCTGTTTGAAGGAATTACCTCGACGTACTCCCTCATACTCAGCTTTTGCTTCATTTGGTTTTGGGCGCCTTTCGCCGGATTTATTCTGACGATTGCGTTTGCTCTCTACATCTTTGGTTCACTCCTCATGAACAAGAGCGTCATCGAAACCTATGGCCCAATCGACAAAGACTTCAAACGTCACAATGACAAACTTGAAGAATCTTGGGATAAGGTTGCAAGAATTCTATCGCTTGGTAAAGGCCAAGACACGGCGAACTTGCTCGAGGAACGACATGAAAGCATCAACGATCGTTCACGAACTTTTTGGATTGGTTTTATCAATAAAATCACTATCAAAGACCTCGTCAACGTTTTCGCGCTAGCCGCAGTTTGGGGCTACTACGTTTTCAAAGCACTGCATGATTCATCAGGCAACACGCAGTCTATCGGTTTCCTTGTACCACTTTTTTCTTGGTCATGGAGCGTCGTCAATAACATTTGGCGAATTGGGCACATCGAACAAGAATTCAACTGGTGCCTGCCGACAGTAAAAAAGCTGAAGCGAGCTCTAGAAATTGAACCTGACATTATCGACAGCAATCCGAAGGTCACGTCTTTCGACAAAACCCCGGCAATTGCATTTAAAGATGTCACCTTCAGCCACGTCAAAAATGATTCATCAAAAGAGACAATTCGCAACATCAGCTTTACGATTATGCCAGGAGAAAAAGTTGCCCTCATCGGCGCAAGTGGCGCAGGCAAGACAACTATAGCCAAGCTCCTCCAGCGTGCGTACGACCCTCACGGAGGCTCGATCACTGTCGATGACTTTAACCTGCGAGACGTATCGATTGATGCATGGAATAGTGTCATCGGAGAAATTCCACAGCAAGTAGACATATTTGACGGAACACTCCGAGACAATCTGCTCATTGCTGTGAACACAAGAGACCAGCACCACTATTCAGACGAAATCCTGCAACATGCAATGGACCACTTTGTTATCGATTTCTGCGGTGACGATGGTCTCGACACTAGAGTCGGCCCAGAAGGTGTTTGGCTGTCTGGCGGCCAGCAGCAGAGAGTTGCGATCGCGCAAATTGCCCTCAAAAAGCAGGCGTGTGTGTACATCATCGATGAAGCGACCTCTAGCCTGGATACTACTACAGAAAAACAAGTCCAAGAAGGATTTCTCAAGCTCCTCAAAGGCGACAAAAGCGCACTAGTTGTTGCACACAACCTTTCAACAGTGAGAAACATTTGCAATAAGTTCATCGTCCTGCGAAGCCTCGCAGAGACACCAGATGGCGAATCGCAAATCGAAGCACAGGGTAATTCTTTCGAAGAAATCTACCCGCAGTCGCCGATTTTACGAAGGCTCATGGAAGATCAAGGTCTTGCGCTTCACAGCAGCAAACCGGTCTACCACGGCATTTACTAATGGTAAAACCGTTCCTCAAGGAACGGTTTTTTTAATTGCTTGGTGCCTCTATTTTGACAAATTCATATTTTCCTGGGCATTTTTATAAAATACCGTGGGATCGGGAGTTGGGTTCTGGAACCAATTTGCGAGGGAGTGTGAGTATTTGGTGCAGATACTGTTGGAGCATCAGGCTGATATGAGGAAATAAAAAAACCCACCTGAGCAGGTTTTCTGCTGGTGGGCATAGGCAAATTTTATTAAAGATTATCGTACAAACCTTCTGTTAGGTCTTTACCTCTTAAGCCAGAAGCGTATCTATTTTGAAATCTTTTATCTACTTTATCTTTGCTGGATTTCGGTTGCATTACTTTCTTGGATTTTTTAAGAGTAATTCCTCTTAATATAAATCCTAAAATGAAAGACGTGATTGATATCATAAATATTTTCATAGTGTAGAAGTTTTATTGGTTTCCACAAGCGACAGTACCGCCTCTGGGAGCCAATAAAACCTTTATTTCAAAGGGCTATTTACTACTATAGTATAGCAGCATAGGTTCAACAAGTAATTGCAACACTTGATAAAATTCAAGTGTATGAAATTCAAACATTTTTCAATTGAGGAACGCGAAAAAATCCAAGTGTTGCTTTGGCAAAAAGCCTCAGTTCGA
>JBDKLD010000015.1:0-27161 GCA_039795715.1 Candidatus Parcubacteria bacterium
GTTTAGTTTTGGAGGCCAGCTCGGTTATTTTAATATGGCGAGTGGGCTCCCAGAACTAAACCTTTTTCAACAACTTGTTTACTACTATTATATACCTAAATTACCATTTTGTCAAGCATAATAAGGCCCTTTCAAAATAAGGCTACTTCACTGATTCTTCATCTATCCACAAACATTTGACTTCCTATTTCCATTGGTATATACTCGCTCTGTCGTATGAAGTATCAGATCAACATAACTAACCAAGGGCGGTAATCACCGAACGTGTTTTGGTGTCTACCCGCCGAGAGGCGGTTTTTTATTACTCTGAATTTGCTCATATCGATGTGTTTTTTGAAAACTTAATCCAGTCCACATTCTGAATTGAATCAATTTAATGACTGTTATCATTATGGTCTTTTCGTCTAGTGTGAGATTGGGAACTGCGTAACTCTGTATACTTGTCGCATGCCGGCAGCGGTGTCGAAAATGAACAAGAACAATATGTAAAGCAATGCGCAGGGTAGAAACCAAAATAAAAATTATCGTGATTAATACATTTCCTAATAGGAAAGTAAGGGCGCATGGCGGATGCCTAGGCTCTTGATAGCGACGAAGGACGCAGTATGGCGGCGATACGTTTCGGGGAGGTGCCTAACAGCCTTTGATCCGGAAATTTCCGAATGGGGAAACCCTATAGAATAAAATTCTATAATCTTACACTTGTTGTAAGAAGCAGACGCGGGGAAGTGAAACATCTCAGTACCCGCAGGAACAGAAACCAAACAGAATTCCCTAAGTAGCGGCGAGCGAAATGGGAGAAGCCCAAACCGATTTCATCGCATTGCCTATGATCGCAAGATCGTGTGCAGTGTGATGTGGATCGGGGTTATAAGGTGGCAGTGAATATTAAATTATTAAAAAGTTACAAATTGTTGTGATAGCTGAAGTTTCTGGGAAGGAACATCGTAGAAGGTGAAAATCCTGTAAGCGAAATCATAACAACTTTTTTTGCCATTCTTGAGTACTTCAAGACACGAATAGCTTGAAGGAATTTGCCGGAACTAACCGGTAAGGCTAAATATATCAAGAGACCGATAGTGAACTAGTACCGTGAGGGAAAGGTGAAAAGCAGTCCGGAAGGACGGTGAAATAGACCTGAAACCATGTGCCTACAAGGAGTCGGAGCGGAACGATTTATCGTTACCGTCACGGCGTGCCTATTGAAGAATGAGCCAACGAGTTTTAGCATGCGGCTTGGCTAAGGAGATAAAGCTCCGGAGCCGCAGGGAAACCAAGTGTGAATAGCGCGCTTGTCGTATGCTAAAGACCCGAAGCCAGGTGAGCTACCCATGAGCAGGATGAACTTTCAAGAAGTTGAAAGGGAGGTCCGAACCGGTGAGCCGTACAATACTCTCGGATGACTTGTGGGTTGGAGTGAAAAGCTAATCGAACCTGGTAATAGCTGGTTCTCTCCGAAATAGCTTTTGGGCTAGCGTTGCGTGTTCCCTCTGGGGGTAGAGCACTGGATGATTTCGACAGGGAGCAATCTCGCGAAATCAATCAAACTCCGAATACCAGAGGTCAAAAACGTAGCAGTTACACCGTGGGGGCTAAGCTCCACAGGTGAAAAGGGGAACAGCCCAGATCTCTAAATAAGGTCCCTAAATATACACTAAGTGCATCTTAAGGAGGTGAGGTTTCTTAGACAATGAGGATGTTGGCTTAGAAGCAGCCATCATTTAAAGAAAGCGTAACAGCTCACTCATCGAGAGACCTCGCACCGCAGATAATCGGGGCTAAGTGTATTACCGAATTTGAGGGTTTATACATATATTTATATATGTTTAAGCGGTAGGAGAGTATTCCACTCTTGCGACGAAGGCAAAGGCGTGAGCCATGCTGGAGCGTGTGGAAGTAAGAATGTTGGCACAAGTAACCGCAAGCAAGGTGAGAACCTTTGCCGCCGAAAGACTAAGGTTTCCTTCGCAACGATGATCGACGAAGGGTTAGTCGGGCCTAAGGGAATGACGAAAGTCGGACCCGATGGACAGATGGTTAATATTCCATCACTTCTGGTGTATTCGATGTGGGGACGCAGGGTTGTACATGATGCGCATTATTGGATTTGCGTTCGTGGGTTGAGTGTAGTTTCGAGGAAAATCCCGGAACAGTCGCAAGACATACGCGAGATCAGCGGAAATGGTCGGGTTCGCCCGGTTAAATATCATGGAGCACGCTGCCGAGAAAATCCGCTAAGATTATTACATTAGAAACCGTACCGTAAACCGACACAGGTAGTCAGGTCGAGTAGACCAAGGCGAACGAGTGAGAGATCCCCAAGGAACTCGGCAAAAAAGCAGCCGTAACTTTGGAATAAGGCTTGCCGCTTGTTAACTCAAGCGGCCGCAGCGAAAGTATTTCTGGCAACTGTTTATCAAAAACACAGCTCCCTGCGAACACGTAAGTGGATGTATAGGGGGTGACGCCTGACCAATGCCAGAAGGTCAACCAACGGTGGTGCGATTATATCAAGCTGGCTGTTGTAAGCCCTGGTGAATGTCGGCCGTAACTATAACGGTCCTAAGGTTTTGCATTTGATTTGTCGCAAGATTGATCGAGTGCAAAACGGACTAGGACCGTTCAGAAAAAGATAAACAATTATGTTAAACAAACAATTCATTACACATTAGAAGCTACCTGCAGCCGCAGTAATGCGCCGGCAGTCCAAACTTGATTAACGAGAGACCAACGTCAAGCATCCGAACTCGTCTATATAAATAGACTGGAGGATGAAGATAGAGTCCTTCTTAGAGGTACAGAAGAGCGAAGTACCTTGTCGGGTAGGAAACTGCCCATTCCGAGAGTGATTTCGGAATTAAATCTGGCTATAACGGGGAAGCCCTTTGCAAAATAGCGCGCAAAGGGTAATCCCGTGGGAAGTCGTTCTAAGCGAAAGCAAAGAATTGACCCCGTAACGACTTAGGTCACCACCGTATAGTGGTGACCTGGATAGATTTTTGATAAAATCTATAACATGCCGGCTCTCAAAGTAGAACGCAATATACAAGATTATGTTTCCGGGTATGTAGACGGTGAAGGATGTTTCAGTGTTTCGTTTTCCAAACGAGAAAAAATGTTGGTCGGTTTTGAAACCAAGCCAAGTTTTTCTGTCAGTCAAAACGAAGACCGAGCACAAGTCCTTTACCTCATCCAAAAAATGTTCAACTGTGGATTTATACGAAGAGATTTTTCAGACAAGACTCTCAAATACGAGGTTCGAAGTCTAGAAAGTCTCATCAATAATGTAATTCCTCACTTTGAAAAATATTCATTGTATTCAGAAAAACAAAAAGATTTTGAATTATTCAAACAAATTTGCTTCATGATGCAGAAAGAAATGCATAAGAATAAAAAAGGTTTGACTAACATTATAGATCTCGCGTTTCAAATGAATCCAAGTGGAAAAAGAAAATATACCAAAGAAACAATGATTAAAGCGTTGAGATGAAGATATAGTCTGTGCCACTAGTAATAGTGGGTTTCGCCCACCACGAGTTGTGGATGGTTCAGCGATGTAAAACATGAAGTTCCGACGCGCACGAATGGCGTAATGACTGGAAAACTGTCTCGGGGATTTGCTCGGTGAAAATACAATACCGGTGAAGATGCCGGTTAAGTGCAGTTAGACGAAAAGACCCTAGAAGCTTTACTACAGGTTGGTATTGGGCATAGTGAATGCATACGTAGAATAGGTGGGAGAGGTTATGTGCACGATTTCGGTTGTGTAATACTCGTCAGTGAAATACCACTTTTGTCTTTGTTATGTCCTAATCAGCACGAAAAAATCGTATTGAGACAGTGCCTGCCGGGTAGTTTGTTTGGGGCGAATCCCTCCTAAAAAGTAACGGAGGGGTCCAAAGGTCAGCTAGGCGCGAATGGAAACCGTGCCGATAGTGTATAGGCATAAGCTGGCTTGACTGTAAGACGTGCATGTCGAACAGGCGCGAAAGCGGGGCTAAGTGAACCGATGGTTCGCATTAGATGCGGCCGAAGATTAACGGATAGAAGCTACTCTAGGGATAACAGGCTAGTTCCGCCTAAGAGTTCATATCGACGGCGGAGTTCGGCACCTTAACCTATGTTTACATACATCGGGGTGCCTAGTGGAGTGATCCACTACAAAAACAAATCGGCTATAACGGTGAACGCCATTCAATAGTGTTGTATTTCTTTAGAAAAATTTGAAGAAAATTTCATCTGAGGAAGGTATAATTAAAAAATGGTCAATACCGTGGAAAGGCTAAATCAAATGCAACGTTCTCTCATCATCGGCTCTATCTTAGGAGACGGTTATGTGCGAATTATTAAAGGCAGAAAAAATGCTTTTCTTGAAATCAATCATTCATTCAAAATGAAAGAATATGTTGATTGGAAGTATGAAATACTCAAGAATATCGTTATTTCTCCTCCCAAAATGCGAAAAGGAAATGGCAATAGGATCGCATATCGATTCTTCACCCGCCAACATCCTGAGATCACAGAATTATTCAATCTTTTCTACGTGAATGGAAAGAAAGTAATTCCCCATATTGATCTCGATGAAATTTCACTCGTAGTTTGGTACATGGATGATGGAAGCAAGTGTGGTAGCTCTAATTATTACCTCAATACTCAGCAATTTACTCTGGAAGATCAGAATAAATTACTTAAGTTTTTGAAGGATAAAAATATTGAAGCCAGACTTAATAAAGACAAAATATATTGGAGAATCAGAATACTCATGTCGAGTGTCCCAAACTTCATGAATTTAGTCAGTAACCACATTATTTCATCAGTGCAATATAAAATATAAATTTGATTTAGAATCCGTAGAGACTACACGCCGATCTCTCGTCAATAAACGAGATGAAGATATAGTCCGATCCTCCAAGTAATTGGAGCCAAATCCGACGCGATGTCGGCTCACCTTATCCCGGGGCTGGAGAAGGTCCCAAGGGTATGGCTGTTCGCCATTTAAAAAGGTACGCGAGCTGGGTTCAAACCGTCTTGTAATTGCAAATTACATGATCGAAAGTGAAAACTGGAGATCATTAGTTCGATTACAGAATCGTTTGAACCCCCGAGGTTCATAGATCTAAAGAAATTCCAAAGAAATTCTGAAGTTACTATGTCTGTTATATATGCGAATTATTTCCGCGCGGTTGCAAATTAATCCTTTGCGTCGCGAACAAAAATAATCGCAGAAATCTGAGAAGTCCAGAAATTTTTACAATGTGAAAGTTGTAACTAGTCTGGCAAATACAACCAAGCATACAGTTAGTGTGCTCACGGCGGCTTCATTTAGTAATAAATGAAAGTCAAATCAACTATATCGGTGAAATCCTACGACGGATGATACCGAGGCAAGGGAGCGAAGCGACACTTGGGTCGAGTATTCTCGACCACGTGATCAAAAGTTCCCAGCTGTAGAGACTGAACGTTGATGTTCTCGCAAGAGAATGTGATACAGTCCGATCCCTTCAGTAATGAAGGTTCAGCGCACACCTTATGTAGATATGGTGTGGTAACGCGGAAGTAAAACCAAATGCGTGAGACAGGTTGGTCTCCTATCTACTGCACTCGTTGATTCTTGAGAAGAGTCGTTCCTAGTACGAGAGGACCGGAATGAACTAACCTCTGGTGTGTCGGCTGTCCTGCCAAGGGCACTGCCGAGTAGCTATGTTGGGAATGGATAACCTCTGAAAGCATCTAAGAGGGAAGCCAGCTTCAAGATAAGGAATCGTTATAGAACCCTGAGAGATGATCAGGTTGATAGGCGCTAGGTGTACGCGCAGCAATGCGTTTAGCCGAGGCGTACTAATTATTCGATTCCTATTAGGAAATGTGCGAAGCACGATACGTATTTGCGGTGAAAACCACAATACGATTTTGGTCTATGTTTGAGCGTTCTGTTCTGGTGATTTGACGCGGTGGTCACACCTCTTCCCATTCCGAACAGAGTCGTTAAGCGCCGTAGTACCGATGATACTCCTTGTGGGGAAAGTAGGTAATCGCCGGAACAGAACGTTCAAGCATAAGAATACTGATTTCAAAAAAGTATTAAATTCTAGATTTTCAAATATGAAAAAATCCCCCAGTAATGGAGGGATTTTTTCTTTGCTCGTGATATACTCACGGTATGAAAAGGGAAGTTTGGGGTATATCTATAGGCATAGTTGCTGTGGCGATTATTATCATGAGGGCAAATACCTCTATTGGCGACAACCAGCTTGCCACGGCACTTTCAAATGCGCAGAAAATAAAAGTGATACACACGGTTCGCCAGGTAGCTGTTCCTGTCAGTCAAACTACGCCACAAGTAAAAAAGCAGTTTGCACAAAATTTTACCGCAGACAGTAAAGACGTAGATCGTGCAACCGCGTATGATCTCCAGCAATTTTTGATTTCGCAAGGTTTTCTTGATGAAAAATATTTGACTGGCCAGCTCGGGCCTCGCACAAAGCAAGCAGTGATACTTTTTCAAAAAGCTAATGCTATTTCTCCTGCCAATGGCTACGTCGGTGAGCTTACCAGGCAAAAAATCAATTCACTCATTATATGACTTGGGCAGGGCGCCGAAAACTTTATTATGGAGGGCTTGCTTGCATAGTTATTGCACTTTTTTTGTTTGTGAAAATATATCCAAAACTGAGTGCTGCACCAACTTGCTTTGATGGAAAGCAAAACACCAATGAACGTGGTGTGGACTGCGGGGGAGGCTGCGCCAAAATTTGCCAAGCAGATGCGAGTCCTCTCGTCGTCAAATGGTCTCGGTCTTTCAAAGTGGGTGATGGATTTTACAATGCTTTTGCCTACGTCGAAAACCAGAATATTAGAGCAGCAGCTCCTCTTGTGCGTTACGAATTTACTTTATATGACAAGGATAATGTGTTCATCACTACTCGCCAGGGGTCAGCATATGTCCCGCCAAATGGACGCCTAGGTATATTTGAATCCGCAATCGATACAGGAAAGCGTGCCCCCAAATATACAACATTTCATTTTTTGAATGAGCCAATTTGGCTAACGGTAACAGAAGAAGAATCTACTCAGTCGGTATTTGCCGAAGCTGGTGTCCCCACAAACTTGGATATTGCACCTAGGCTACAAGTATCTCTAGAAAATCAAAGTATATCAACACTACGCAATATCGACGTTTTTGCGATTATTTATGACGAAGATGGCATCGCGCTCGGTACCAGCAAAACCAGTATAGACACCATGGTTTCCGGTCAGAAAAAAAGTATTCCTTTTACGTGGCGTGAGCCATTTGCCGGAGCATCTAAGCGAACAGAAGTCATTACTCAGGTAAATGTGCTGGCGAACCGACAGTAGCATGGGGGCTTCATCTGAAAATAGAATTGACTGGCTGATGATTCTTGCTATCATCCCAATACTTGCTGCCGGTCTAGTCACCATGAAGTCATTTACCGGCGAGTCCGGTTTTTTTGGACGTCAGCTAATCTGGGTGGCAGTCTCTTTTGTCGCTTTTTTCCTTTCGTCGCGTATCGATGTCCGTTTTCTCAAGAGGAGCAATATTGCGCTTGGTATTTTCATTGGTGCAGTTGCGTTGCTAGTTGTAGTCTTTATTGCCGGCAATGTAGTCAATGGTGCAAAATCATGGCTTTCATTTGGAGCATTTTCATTTCAGCCGTCGGATGTAGTTAAAATCTCGCTCATTTTACTGCTCGCAAAGTACTATTCCCGGCGACATGTCGAGATCAAACACGTCAAGCATGTGCTCATATCAGGTCTCTACGCCCTAGTACCACTTACACTCATTTTTCTCGAGCCAGATTTTGGGTCGGCGATCATTATTTTTTTGATATGGTTTGGCATGACGCTTGTTTCTGGTATTTCCAAAAAGCACCTCGGTATCGTCTTTCTCATTCTACTCACAGTATTTGGTGGGCTATGGTTCTTTGTCTTTAAACCATACCAGAAGGATCGTATTAGAAATTTTCTCAATCCGTACCATGACGCCCAGGGCTCTGGCTACAATGCGCTCATGTCGATTACCGCTGTCGGCTCAGGAGGCCTACTCGGCAAAGGCGTCGGTTTCGGTACGCAGTCTCGCTTTCAGTATTTACCCGAATATCAGACTGACTTTATTTTCGCTGCTTTTTCTGAAGAGTGGGGATTTGTCGGTGCGCTCATGCTTCTCTTGATGTATGGTCTTCTCATTTCCCGGATTATTAAAGTAGCTTTTTTGGGTGCAACCAATTTTGAAACACTCTTTGCTACTGGTTTTGCTGTGATGCTCTTGTCTCACTTACTCATAAATATTGGTATGAATATTGGCATTATGCCTGTTACTGGAATTACGTTGCCATTTATGAGTTACGGCGGGTCGCATCTTCTGGTAGAATTCATTGCACTCGGTCTGCTCATGGGGATGCGACGCTATGCGCGCGCCACGCACCGAGATGATCTCCACAAAGAGTTTGTTGGTATATAACTTCATGAATCAAAACGTTTACATTTTTTTTCATAATTTTGCTGACTATTCTGTAATCAAAACAGTTTCATATGTTATTTCGTATCCGCTTGGATACGGTTTGCCATTTATTATCTTCATATATTTTTTATCAAAACACTCGCGCCCCCTCTACGCATCGACGTTACTTTTTTTCAGCGGTGTTTTATCTTGGGTTGCTGCTTTTTTATTAAAGCTACTTTTCCATATTCCTCGTCCAGTTTCACCCAACACCTTCTTTGATGTTGGTGGCTACTCATTTCCTTCTAGTCATGCAGCCGTTTACGCAGTACTCACATTTACGGTAGCTTCACTTAAGCCGTCGTGGACCCTACCTATGGTGGCTATTACATTGCTAGTGGGTATTTCGAGAATTATTCTTGGTGTTCATACACAAGTGGATATTATTGGAGGATATATTCTTGGTAGCATCGTCGGCTACTATACGGTAAAGCATTTCAAAAAAATATGACAATACTACATGCAATTATTTTCGGTATAGTCGAGGGCCTTACGGAATTCTTGCCGATTTCTTCCACTGCTCATTTGGACATTACTCGTGCTATTTTGTCATTACCCTCGAGCGAATTTCTCAAAACATTTGAAATTGGCATTCAGACTGGCGCTATACTTGCCGTGCTCATTCTCTATGGCAAAAAACTTTTTTCCTCATGGCGATACTTTCGTAATATTTCTCTAGCCTTTGTCCCGACAGCAATTATTGGCTTTTTCCTCTACAAAATAATAAAAGAGTTTTTACTCGGCAACGTGCTACTTGCCGCGATAATGATCTTTGTGGGCGGTGTGGTTATTGTGCTATTAGAAAGGGTAATGGTTAAAAGGGGAGAGAAAAGTGATGATATCCGTACGATAGAATCATTTACCACAAAAGAGCTCGTCATACTTGGCACATCTCAAGCGTTAGCAGTTGTACCCGGTGTTTCCCGATCAGGTGCCGTTATTATCACTGGCAGATTGCTTGGCATACCAAAGTCAGCAATTACAGAATTTTCTTTTGTGCTTGCTGTGCCAACAATTCTGGCTGCAACTGGATATGATTTATTCAAGACAAATTTCACTCTGACCAACCTAGAGTGGCTGTATTTCGCTATTGGATTCACTGTTTCATTCATTGTTGCCTTGGCGGTCGTTCGCTGGCTTCTCGTGTATATTCAGAGACATTCATTTGCCATTTTTGGATGGTATAGAATCATATTTTCATTACTCGTGCTCCTTTTCTTGCTCTCATAGCCAGAGCTTGCTTTTTACCCCTAAAACCCTTACAATCCTTGCATTATGTGGAAAAAAAGACTGGTAGCTTTGCTTATTTTAATCCTCGGAGTAGGCGTGGCCTATTTCGTCTATATGTCAGAAGCCCGTTACAATGGTACCGACGCAACTGCTGAGAAAACTGGTATTGCAGCCCGTTACCCTTTTAAACTCGGCCTTGACCTCTCTGGCGGTTCTCACCTCATATACCATGCTGATGTCTCCAAAATTGAGCCAAAGCAAGTACCAGAATCTATGGCCGCACTCCGCGATGTTATCGAGCGTCGTATCAATGTGCTCGGCGTCTCTGAGCCAATTATTCGAATTGAAGAAGGCACCAACAATGACCAACGCCTCGTTGTCGATTTGCCAGACGTTACCGATGTGAAAAAAGCCACTGACACAATCGGCGAAACTCCTGTCCTTGAATTTAAAACTGAAAATCCAAATCCACCAAAAGAGACTCCAGTTGTTGTCGGCCCTGATGGCAAGGTCAATCTCAATATTGATCCATTTGCAGGCAAGTACCTACCAACAGAACTCACTGGTCGTTTTCTCCAACGCTCATCGTTAGAGTTCAATCAGCAAACTCGTCAGGCAACAGTAGTCTTGCAATTCAATGACGAGGGCGCAAAACTTTTTGAAAAATTAACCAAAGAAAATATCGGTAAGAGTATCGCTATTTACCTCGATGGCTCTCCAATTTCAGCTCCAACGGTTCGTCAGGCAATCGTTGGTGGCCGTGCAGAGATCACCGGTAATTTTACTCCACAGGAAGCCAAGACACTTGTTGGCCGTCTCAATTCTGGTGCTCTACCAGTGCCGATTTCTCTTGTCTCTACTCAGACTATCGGCCCAACTCTTGGTGAAAAAGCCGTAAAAGCCGGTGAGATGGCGGCCCTCTACGGTTTCATTATTGTCGCAATATTCTTGCTCGTTTGGTACCGTTTACCTGGGCTCATTGCGATCATCGCGCTCTCCCTTTATGTGGCAATCATGCTCGCCTTGTTCAAGGTTATCCCTGTGACGCTCACTGCTGCTGGTATTGCTGGATTCATTATTTCTATCGGTGTGGCAGTCGATGCCAATGTGCTCATCTTTGAACGCTTAAAAGAAGAGCTAAAAAATGGTCGCACGATTAGTGATGCCATCGAAGCTGGTTTTGACCGTGCGTGGACGTCTATTCGTGATTCCAATACATCGAGTATTATTACTGCACTTATTCTCTTCTGGTTCGGTAGCTCACTTATCAAAGGTTTCGCACTAACATTCGGTCTCGGCGTGCTTGTATCGCTCTTCTCGGCAATTACCGTCACTCGAGTATTCCTCCGCGCAATTCCAGTCGGCAACGGTCGTGTCGCACGATTTTTATTCTCTTCAGGATTTGTAAAATAATATGTTTATCATCAGAAACAGAAAAATATTCATCGGTATATCGACTGTGCTCGTTATTATTTCGATTGTGCTCATTTCGATGTTTGGTCTCAAATTCGGCATTGATTTCAAAGGCGGAGCTCAGACTGAAATTAGCTACACAGATACTCGTCCAACTACCGAGGTGTTGCAAGGGGCACTTGCAAAGCTTGAACTCGGCGAAGTTGTCCTCCAGCCTGTTGGCGAAACTGACTATGTTATCAAGTCCCGCGACCTGACAGAAACAGAACATCAAGCAATGATGAAAGCTGTGGCAATTGATGGCAAGTTTAAGGGTGAAGAAAAGAGCTATACCTCGATCGGTCCGTCAATAGGCAAAGAGCTCAAGCAAAAAGCCATCTGGGCAATCATACTCGTTATGCTCGCAATCATCTGCTTTATTGCTTATGCCTTCCGTAAAGTCTCTCACCCTGTTTCTTCATGGAGATATGGACTCATTGCCATTGTGACGCTCATACATGACATCGCTATCCCAACAGGAGCTTTTGCACTCATATCACACTACTCGGGTATTGAGATAGACACGCTGTTCATTGTCGCATTGCTCACCGTGCTTGGCCTGTCAGTTTCGGACACTATCGTTGTGTTCGATAGAATCCGCGAAAATATTCGTCACCATGCGTCAAAAGACTTTGCTGAAACAGTTGGACGCTCTCTGTCGCAAACATTCACTCGCTCAATCAATACTTCTCTCACTGTTATTCTTGTACTCGTCTCACTGTTTCTCTTTGGGCCTGAGAGTACCAAGACATTTGCGCTCGTCCTCGCAATCGGACTTTTCTTCGGCACGTACTCGTCGATCTTCCTCGCAAGTCCGCTACTTGTGGCAGTAGAGAAAATGCAAAAGGGGAATCATAAGAAGAAATAAAAAAAAGCCACTCGATTACTCGGGTGGTTTTTTGTTACGTTGGCGCTTTCGAAGCGTCACGCTTTGCTGGAGTTGCTGCCAAACAACGTCTGGCCGCTTGCTTTTCGCCAATCTTTTTCTGAAGCGAAGAATGTATTCAAATTGTTTTTCGACTTCGCTTCGATCGTATAGCCTATTGGGATAACCTTTGTCTCGACAAAGGCGGATCATTATTACGTAAACAATCTCGTCATGATAACCCTTGTCCCTGACTATACTTCGAAATGACTCGGGAGAAACATCCAACTGGAAGAGGGGTTCTGTTGGCATCGTTTTTCTTAGATTATATATTACTTGTAAAAAAAGTCAAATAATAAAAAACCACCCAAAAGTTAGGTGGTCACATTTTCTTTGTAATTCCAATTTATTAGGCCTTCGGCGATTAGCAGACAAGCGATAATAAATGGATAGAAACTTATTAAGCTTCCAATAATAACTACTCCCAAGTTAGACTGAGAGTCGCTGTAGTACGGCATGATCTTTTTATGGAACATAAATGCTGTAATAATCAGTATTATGATACCGAAAAGAAAGTTAGTACGAGGAGTAAAGATTTTTTGCATATTCATTTGTTTTAGGTATTCCTATACAAAGTATGATATAATAGCCTTACTGTCAAATGATTTATCGGCAGGGTCACTTTATAAAAAACTAACAAATAATTAATATGTACATAGTAATTGGTATAATTGCCGTCATTGTCATCTGGTTCGTAGTTGCCTACAACTCTTTCGTTCGCTTGGTAACACAAGCCAAAGAAGCATGGGCAGATATCGAAGTCCAACTCAAGCGCCGTTTTGATCTTATTCCAAATCTCGTCAATACTATCAAGGGTTCAACTGCTTTCGAACAAGGCACGCTAGAGAAAGTTGTCGAAGCTCGGGCAAAAGCAACTTCAGTAAATATTGATCCAAGCAAGCTCGATGCTGCTGCTATGGCAACATTTCAGGCTTCACAGAGTGAACTCTCGAGTTCACTTGGCAGGCTCATGGTTGTCGCTGAACAGTATCCTGATCTAAAGTCCAATCAAAACTTCCTCGCGCTTCAGCACGAACTCTCTGATACTGAAAACAAGATACAAGCAGCTCGCCGTTTCTTCAATGGCACAGTCCGCGATCTTAATATCAAGATCCAGTCTTTCCCGAGTAATATGCTCGCAGGAATGTTCAATTTTACAAAAATGGAATTCTTCGATTTGCCTGACAATGATGCTGCTCAGAATCCGGTAGAAGTTAAGTTCTAATTTTACTTCCTCTTTGTGCTGAAAAATAAATACACTTTCATACTGACAATCGCGCTCAGCCTCATTGTTTTAGGCGGAGGTGTTTTGCGCACTCAAGCACAAGCAGATCAAGGTGAAAGAATTATTAGTTTTTCTTCAAATCTTGAAACCCGCACTGATGCAGGAATGAAAGTCACTGAAACCATTGTTTACGACTTTGGTAAACTCGAGCGTCATGGTATTTTCCGTATCATTCGCGACCAAAATGCCAACGGTAAGAAAATGAGCATCAAAGGTATTGATGTTACAGACGAAAAAGGGCAATCGTATAACTACGTTACAACGGACAATGCCGACGACGTTACCGTAAAAATCGGTAATCCCGATGCTACTATCACTGGCGTGCACACCTACATTATTGTCTACGATGTTAGTAATGTCGCCACCTATTTTGACGATAAAGATGAATTCACATGGAATGTCATGGGCGATAAATGGAATATTCCAATTCTGAAAGCGAGTGCGACTGTGCAATTGCCGGAAAATGTTGCCACTAAAAATGTCACTTTGTCATGCTACAAAGGCAAGTATGGATCGACCGAACAATGCACTGACAAGAAAATAGAAAACGGTAGCATCTACTTTTCTGATAGCAACTTTGCTCCGAGCGAAGACCTGACTATTTCGATAGGTTTGCCAAAGGGAATCATTGTTTCTGGAAAAGAGCCGTTTGACTATTCGTTCCTCGCATGGATTCTCCCAATTGTGGTCGGCGCATGGTTTATTTTCCGTTTTATGCAAAAAAAGAAAGAACTTGGTGCGAATCAAACTATTATCGTTGAATACGAACAGCCGCAAGGAATGACACCGACGCTTGTTGGTTCAGTCGTTGACGGCAGAGTAAATAACCTCGATATTACGGCCGGGCTCATTAGTGTGGCAGAAAAAGGTTTTGTAAAAATAAAGCGTATTGAAAAGAAATGGCTTCTTGGTAATGCGGATTTTGAGCTGACACTCCTTCGACCTATCACCGAGCTTTCTGATTTAACCGAACAAAAGATCCTAGAATATTTCTTTACTAAAAAGACACTCAACGACACTGTCGTTCTTTCTGAGCTGGGTAAAACAGACTTTCCATTACTCATTGCAGGACTCAAGGATAAAGTCTATAGCGAAATAGTAGAAAAAGGTTTTTTCTCGAAAAATCCCAAGACCAGAAAACAAGCTTTTGGTTTTATAGGCTATCTCTTTGTTTTTGCCGGTATTTTCCCAGGGATAGCGTTGGGGATACATGCTGTATTGGCGTTAGCTAGTAGCGGTATTTTACTCATTTTGTACCCATACATTGTGGTTGCCAGAACTAAAAAGGGCGTGGAAGCACGCCGTCACATTCTCGGTTTCAAGCAATTTCTCTCGGTCACCGACAAAGAGCGTTTTGATTTTCACAATGCGCCTGAGAAAATGACAGAGAAAAATCCTGAGCAATTTATGAAATTTCTACCTTTCGCAATTGCACTCGGTGTTGAAGAAAAATGGGCAAAGCAATTTGAAGGAATTTACCTCACACCGCCAGCATGGTATTCAGGAGCAAGTGCTGGGCAATTTACTGCTGGTGCTTTCGTGCATGACATGTCATCATTTACGGCATATTCAAACAGCATTTCCAGTCCACATTCGAGTGGTGGCGCTTCTGGAGGGGGCGGATTTTCCGGTGGCGGAGGTGGCGGTGGCGGTGGCGGAAGCTGGTAATTTGCTCAGCAATCAACTAAACTGTATATTCAAAACATGGCAACACTCTACACGCAACAATCAAAAAACGTTCGCAAGACTTGGATTCTCATGACGTCTTTCTTTGTGCTGGTTATTGCTATCGGCTACATTTTTGCCTACATCTACAATTCTCCAGGAGTACTTTACGTCGCAGTAATTTTCAGCATTGTCATGAATATTGTCAGCTATTGGAATTCCGACAAGATCGCGCTCTCACTTTCTCGCGCTGTGCCGGCAGACGTAGAACAATATCTCGAGCTACACCGTATTGTGGAAAATCTTGCGATTACCGCTGGTTTGCCAAAACCTCGTGTCTACATCATCAACGATAGCGCGCCCAACGCTTTTGCCACTGGTAGGAATAAAGAGCACGCTGCAGTTGCCGTCACGACTGGCTTGTTGAGCATTTTGGATAAAACTGAACTTGAAGGTGTCATCGCGCACGAACTTTCTCATGTTGGCAACAAAGATATTTTGGTATCGACCGTTGCTGTCGTGCTTGCTGGTTTTATTTCCATTCTCTCGCATATGTTTTTGCGTGGCATGGCGTGGGGTGGTGGACGACGAGGTGGCGACAGGGAGGGTGGTGGCGTGCTGATGATTGTTGGTATTGTGCTTGCAATTCTCGCACCTATTTTCGCGACGCTTGTACAGCTCGCGATTTCTCGCAAGCGTGAATATTTGGCTGATACTGATGGTGCACTACTTACTCGTTATCCAGACGGATTGGCAAATGCTTTGCAGAAAATATCCGCCTACGCCGCACCAATGGCAACAGCCAACAATGCCACGGCACACCTTTTCATTGCCAATCCTTTTGGGGGCGGCAAAAAACTTTCCGGGCTTTTTTCAACGCATCCGCCGATTGAAAATCGTATCAAGATTTTGCGAGAAATGGGGAGATAGTTGAAGAGATGCAGAAGCCCGGCGAATCGTGCAAAAAATGCCGAATCTGCTATAGTTTCGGAGCATTGGAGGCGTCGGATAGCGGTTTATTCCACCACCTTGGAAAGGTGGCATGCTCGAAAGGGTATCGAGAGTTCGAATCTCTCCGCCTCCGCATTAAGGGATTGTGTAATGCTTTCAGACAATAAAGCGTTATAAAATATAGGTGGTTCTTGAGTTCGAATTTTATTGTCTTTATATATGACCCCGCGAGGAAAATTGAACTCTTGGATTTTAATTTTGGTTGCTATATCAGCTTTCTGCCAAAACGTCCCTGGCGCAACAAGAAAGTCATTCAATGCGAAATAGATTTTATCAAAGTTTGCTTCTGCCGTTGGCGTGAGGTCAATTTTTCTTTTCAGTTCACTCTTTTGTTTTGCAAAGTTTTCCATCTGTTCATCAAAAAGGGAGTCTGAAATCTTCCCCTCAGAAAGCTTGAATACTATGGTACTTTCTGCATGAGCGATTTTATCCATTTGCTCTTTGAGTTGCTCCACTTCGTGAGAGGCTTTTTTAAGGAAGAGATTGAGCTTAACTCTCACAATCGTTCGAAACTTTTTCATCTTTTCTGTAGTGAAGCAGTAGTCGTTCAAGAGGTTGATAAATGAATCATCAATACTATCTCGCTTGAGGTTAATAAATTCTCTTTTGAAAAAGTAGTAGGGGTAGCGCTGACCCATTTTACCAGTCGAAAACCCTCCCGAGAGCCTGCTGCCATATTCTGTGTAGCATAACTGTCTCAATGGGAACTCCGGATGTATCCTAGTATACGTCCGTTTTGTTTTCTGCTTGTTGATGATTTGTTGCACTGCATTGAATAGCTCTTCTGTGAGGATCGGTTGAAATGTGCCTTGGGTCACTGTGCCAAATTTGACAATCTTTCCTGCATACAGTGCATTTCGGATGAGACGGTTAAAGTGGGCTTTGGCAAGCTTAAATTTTTTTCCAACAAATCCAATCTGTAATATTTGTTGTCGTACTTCTTCGATTGTGTATTTGTTTTCAGCGAGGAGTTCGAATGCTTTACGAATCTGTGGTGCATACTCGCTAGGAACGATGGTAGATTTACCGTCAATTTTCTCATTGCTATAACCAATTGGTGCAGACCAGACATAGCGGCCTTCTCGTACCGCTTCCTTTAATCCATTGAGAGCTCGCTCTCCACGCACTTCATTATCAAATTGGGCGACATTAGCAAACATATTCTCCATGAAGCGTCCCGAGGGATTGTCTTCAAATTGCTCAGACTTTGACCTGATTTCAACATTATACCGTCTTAGATTAAACCTAATCTGGGTGTAGTCGGTCATGTTACGAGATAGCCGGTCTATTTTATAGACGATTACTGCAGCAATGTTGTTCTTTTTCGCTGAACAGTACGCGAGCATTTTTTTAAGCTGAGTACGCTCTGCAGTTTTAGCGCTCTCACCAAGTTCAATGAACACCTGATCAACAATAAAACCGTACAGAGCGGCATACTCACGGCAGAGCCTCTCTTGGGTAACAAGGCTGTTGCCTTCTTCCACTTGTTCCTTAGTGGAAACCCTGCAGTAGATCACTGCTTTTTTGCTTTCATCAATTGCTGTCATGGTGTTTGAAGTACCATTCTAAAAGAATGTCTGCTAAGTAGGAGAGTGCTTCGTCCTCGCTCATGAGAGATGTATCGGGTAGTCCGAATTCGTGGCATGTGTGCTGGTTCGGAATAACCTCACCTTCGAAAGGAGGGCGGAGAAGCGACTCACTGTTTCGTATTCTATCGAGCATATAGATATTGTCAAGGAAGGGATATCGAAATGTAAGAGAGGTAAAATTCCTACTTCTGAGAATTTCTCCTCTCTTACATCTGCATTTTATTTTCATACAATCTAGTCATGGCAGACAAAAGCTATGATTACAATTCGATCACCCCCATTGGAATTACAGATTGGAGAAACATTAGAAAGGAATTTGGTATTCGAGACAAGGACCGATTAGCCCACATATACCTTGTAGGTAAAACCGGTGTTGGCAAGAGCACACTCATTTTGAATATGGCGATCTCTGACATGGAGAAAGGGAAGGGGCTAGCGGTAGTTGATCCTCACGGAGACTTGGCAGAGGAGTTATTAAATTATGTTCCAGAAAATAGAATTCAGGATGTAATATATTTCAATCCGGCAGATGAATATCCTGTTGCGTATAATCCTTTATACGGAGTTAGCTCTCGTTATCGGTATCTTGTAGCATCTGGACTTATTGGAACCTTTAAAAAGCTGTATAGCGATTCCTGGGGCCCAAGAATGGAGTACGTACTAAAGTTTACACTTCTTTCTCTCCTTGACTATCCATCAGCAACGCTCCTCGACATTCAACCTCTCTTGACAAACAAGGAATTTAGAAGTGTAGTATTGACAAATACAAAAAACCAAGCAGTTTTATCATTTTGGAAAAATGAATTTGACAAAATGAGTGACTACATGAGGTCGGAAGTGATTTCTCCAATACTAAACAAGCTTGGTGTATTTGCGACATCTATTCCGCTTAAAAATGTGGTTAGTGCAAAAGAGTCGAGTTTCAAAATTGGAAATATCATTGAAGATGGGAAAATATTCATAGCAAATCTTTCAAAGGGTGTCATTGGCGAAGATGCTTCGCTCATCTTGGGCAGCATGCTCATAAATGGGTTTCAACTTTCAGCTTTGTCGCGTGCTGGAATGAATGCTGAAAAGAGAAAACCATTTTTTCTGTACATAGACGAAGCTCATTCATTCGTAACTCTCTCTTTTGTTGACATGCTCTCCGAAGCGAGAAAGTATGGGCTCTCGCTACTCCTCGCTCACCAGTATATTAACCAGCTTAATGAAAAAATCAGGGATGCTGTATTTGGCAATGTGGGGACGATTATAGCTTTTAGAGTTGGGCAACAGGACGCTGAAATTCTGGCAAAAGAATTTTCACCAGTATTTTCCGAGAGTGATTTTATACACCTACCTAGGTACTCGATGTACGTAAAGCTCATGATCGATGGAGCGACATCAAAACCCTTCAGCGCCACAACGAAAAAAGTGCAACCAGCAGAAGTATCATTTAAAGAGCAGTGCATACTGGCTTCGAGGGAAACGTTTGGGAGAAAACTTGTGACAGAACTGGTTGTTCAAAAATCAATTCAGGAAAAATCTAATGGTTTGTTTTCAGAATTGAAGTAGTGACCTTAGTTGTCACATATTATTTTCTCCTCAGTAGTCGAAATGAAATTTGGCTTAAACAAATCATCAAGGACAAGTCTGCCATGGTGCGCCTGAGCAATGGCAGCAATGCCGTAGTTGATGACACTTGCGACATACATGTCATATTCTCCTTCGGTAAAGTTTCCTTCCCGGACATTAACCTCAAAGAATGCTCTTAAAATATCAGCGTTGCTTATCATGATAGTAGATTGTGCTTGAAAAGTAATAGCAATTACCCAGTTTGTCAAATAATGGTCGCAGTTCTCCGCATATATGCGGATTTTATCCCTAAAACTTCCCATAAAGAGGAAGTTTACCTCACTGGTAGTTTTTCCAATTTCTGAGATTCTAGAATAAACAATCTTTAAAAAAAGAAAAATGGAAAAGCTAATAACCTCGGAAAACTTCTCAGAAATTCAAGTACAATACACCCCTAGTACTAAAGCTAAAGAGAAAGTTAAAATTACAAGTGCGCAGGAAGCAATGGAATTGTTTCGTAAAATATGGAAAGAAGAAACAATTGAACTGCATGAGTCAATGTACATTCTCTTTCTCAATAGAGCTAACTATATTATTGGGTGGTACAATTTATCGAAAGGAGGAATGTCAGGTACAGTATGCGATCCGCGACTCGTTTTTGGAATAGCACTCAAGTGTGCTGCTATTTCCATAATAATCGCACATAATCATCCTTCAGGAAATGACCAGCCGAGTGCAAGTGACATTCAGCTTACAAAAAATCTAGTTGAATCAGGGAAACTCCTGGAGATATTGGTTCTTGATCATCTGATAATAACTACGGATAAATTTTACTCCTTTGCTGAGGAGGGTTTAATTTAGTATTAGCAAAAGTCTATTCTTAAATCGAATAGACTTTTTTTTCTTACCCTCAAATTCCTAAATCTTTCCAATAGTGAAGTCCTTTTCTAGTGAACTTATTCCGTAGCGTTTTTCTCTTTTATTTGTTGGCTTCATAAAATGCTTTTGCAAATCCTTTAGGAGTAATAGACCTGCGGATTTGAACAGGTTTCATTTTTCCGTCTTGTTTATAGTCTTCCGGTATTGGCGGTAGGGGGCGAGTATTATTTTGTGATTGTATAATTTCTTTAGCTTTTAACTTTATCGGTTTCTTTTTTGGCTCATTAAAATTACCCCAAATAAATGTTTGTTTTGAATGTCTATCCCCAAAATCATAGGGGTGAAACTTAAAAGGCGGTTTTCCCATAAAGCGTTGTAGGTGTCCGGCTGGATTTTCCATAGCCCAAAACTTCAAGCCAAAACGATTATCAAATTGGCTTTCCCAAATTATCCTCAAACATGCAACGACTACCTCCATAGCCCCACGAAAATCTCTTGGTGTTTTTGCAGTAGTTCGAGCACGAGAGAACATAGTGCAAGGTGGAGCCGCCAATATACCATAGACATTTTTAGGTGGCTTGTAAGTTAAAACATCATATTCCGGTAATGTAATAACTCTCACATCGTACCCATTATCCTTATAAAACTTACTCCAAGCTCCTGTACCACCACACAAATCAAGTATTATTTTTTCTTTATTTATTCTAGAAGTATATACCTATCACATTTGGTTGTCAAGGCATACCTATTTATTTATCCACACAACTTCCTATATCTAGGAATTTTCCCCCTCTTCTGTAAAGATCTTGACAGGTTTATTCTTAGAACATGGAATCTTTAGGTCGAAACTTTCCACATGGGTTGAAGCACAGTCGTCAGCGTATGCTCCACAGCCAACAAGATGTCGCGTTCATTTTGCGTCTTAAGAGTGCGAACCGAATTTCAGATTGGGAGCGAGGTAAGAAGTATCCAGGATTCATCAACCTCCTCAAGCTGTATCTCGTTTACCGCGAAATGATAGACGTTCTGTACCCAGACCTAATACAAGAATTGCGACAAGACATTCTCCTCCGGGAAGAGGAACTCCGAGAAATGAAACTAAAAATGATAGAAAGGAAATAATTGTTCTTGCTGCAACCTAATGGTACTACATCCAAATTCACTTGGACAGTCTTAAACATTGCTTGTTCATTATAAAAAATTGGTCGAGCCTTAACGAACGTTTACGTTTATATAAATAAGACGAACGTTCAAAGTGAGTTTTCCCCACAACTCACCCATAAATAGAAACATGAATGAAAATCAATCAAATCCACTCGCATATGAAATGGCAGATGCATTAAATGACCACGAATCTATTTCTCTCTACATTTCCTTTACCAAACGTTTCCAAGAAGACTACCTCAAGAAGCAGCTCGCGAAAGTTATGGCTATTCCAGAGAGTAAGATCCGAAGGTCGCGCGGCGCTCTCTTTACATACCTAGTTCTCCACCATGCAAAAGCCTCTCACAATCCTCGGAATTAGCGTTGGGACTCGAACTATGGGAATTGCCATTTGGAAGGGCAATCACCTCGCTGAGTGGCAAATAAAGGCCTTTAAAGGGGTTTGGAGTGAGAGAAAGCTTCGGGATATTCTCTATGCCATTAAGGAGCTTATTGAGAGCTACAAAATCACGCTTGTAGCAATAAAGATTCCTAATCAATTCCACAACTCTGAGTCTCTTGACAAGCTCATCATCGAATTGCAAAGTTTGGCAAGGCGGCTAAAGGTGAAAGTGAAGATCTTAAACCTAACAGAGTTGAAGAAAATTTGTTCCGATGATCCAACATTGACCAAAGCAGATTTGATTCGGACCATCGCTGATCAAAATGATATCCTACGGCATCTCTACAACAGGGAGATCAAAAACAAAAACCCTTACTACACGAAAATGTTTGAAGCGATAGCGATTGTGATTTTGTCTTACCAAGAGTATCTAAAGAAGCATTCCGTTCCTTCGCCATTTTCTGAGTTCAACCTCTAACAAAATTACTCCTTCCAGATTACCTATTAGAGATTCTGTAACCAGACGGGATTATTGCCAACAGTATGTCTTCAATCCTAGCGGAAAGATTTCGAATGAAGTCCGAGTCTATAAATGTGAACTCGCAGTATTTCCTCAAGCCTGATGTTCGATAGAATTACTTTTTCCCCTAGGTAATCGATTAATTGGAATTGACTACTTTTTGTTGGGGCTTCAAAAACGAGATTCTCAAAATTATTATTAAATGCTTTTAGAATTTGATCTACGACTTTGGAAATTAAATTACCGTCTGTATCAAATATCCCAACATTATGAGCAGATTCAAGGGCTTCAATAACGATATATTGCGCACCTTGGTCAAGCCATGATTTCCCCGTATTAATCTGCTTATCTAGAGTGCCAGTATCAAGAGTTCCCTCATATTTTCTACCAATCTCATATTGAATCCGAACGTCATAGTCTTTAGCTAGGGAAAATATGTATTTTGAATCGATTGCGTTATCTGTAAATCCATTGCTCACTTCAATGATATCAAATCCAATACTCTTACAGAGATGAAAATAATCTTCAACCACTCCTTTGGCATTTGCTATTTCAAAGGGTCCACCACCAGCGATAATTGGAATTGGATATTTCTTCAAGATATGCATTTTCTTCTCTAGGCTTCCGATATCGCACACCATCCAAGTGGCCATAGAAATCTTAAAGCACTTCATAAGATGATTGCTCTGTTCGAGATGACCAGATAACGTATTAGGGTCATAGCCCGGATCGAAGGGAATGAGTAGGGGAGTTGTAGCTGGAATGCCAATTTTGGATAGGTATTCTTGAATCAATTGTTCATTCTTTATCATAGCCAAAAGTGTTTCTGAGTTTCTGGATTTTAGGCAAAACGAAATCTAGTTCATGTGGAGATAGTTCTTTCTTCCATCTGCCAATTGACGTGGTAAATATCGGAAAAGTTGCCTCAATATTTTGTATGAATTTTAGTGGATCACGGGTCGAACCCTGAAATTCGAAATATCGAAGCATACGCGGATCATAGGTAATATTGAGAAACGTACAGACCCCTATTAACGTTGGTTCAGTTTTGGTAACGAGGGTTTCATATTTTACTTCATAATAATTTTCATAGTCTCTGTATTTTAATGCACTCTCCATCGTGTTTACCCAGCGCTCGACACAGAGTTCAAGCGGCATTCGTATGCCGGTATTAATAATCGAACCCGCTACTACTTTTCGTTTCCGATGAGTCCGGAGGGAGCACACGACATCTAATCCATCTCGAACCACGTGAATGATTTTTGCATTGGGAAAGTGCTTCATGATCCAATCCACCGTGAGAATATTCCTTGCGGTTTTATCACAGAATAGCTTTTTGTTATAAAGCGGTAATGCGGCGTCTATAAAATACGAAATGAATTCAGCTCGATCTTTATACAAAGTGAGTAACCTCTTAATTACTTCGAAGCTAACACCAGACTGGAATGCTAAAGCGCTAGGATCGATTTTTATAGGAACAAATAGGTTGGTATGCGGCCCAGAGTGGAGCATGGAATGCGAATCAAGGATTACTCGCATAAGTGTGGTCCCGCTCCGCGCGCAACCGCCAATGATCACAAGGGGTTTATCTGAAACGAATGTAGACTGCTCAAATGTGTTTAAGTCATCCCAATCTTGATTTAGCCACTTTGATTTCAATAGTTCAATTTCGTCTTGCATCATTCGAAAAGGTTATGATTTTATAGCAACGATCACATTGATTTTGACATCTCGCAAGAGGTAGTTATGTGTTTGATACTTTTTGAAATATTTGATTACTTCTTTCATTGCATTTTGGTGGTTAGATGGAGATATGTTTGACCAAACCTTCATCGATTTCACAAATGCACACAGTTGCCTCTCTGAATACATTTCGGTTCTATAGAAATGTAGTTGACCAGCAATCTCCATTTGGGACTTTTGAAGTGTTGTGATGGGAAAATATTGTCGCTTACTGCTTCGGTACATCTTGTTGGGGCTAAAATACGGCATGAGATTTCTCCGGATACTATGCTTTACATTGTTAATATCCTCTACGTTCACGATAACAAAAGGGCCATGTCTTTTCAATACTCGTTTTATTTCATTCATCATTTTCTTGGTATTGAACCAATGAAAAGAGCTGAAGCTCGTCACCGCATCAAAGGATGTGTTTGCAAAAGGTAGATTGTCTACGTGATTCTGGTAATACTTTATATGTCGGTTGTTTTGTATGCCCTTGGCAACTTGGATCATTCTTTCGTCTGCATCACAACCAGATATAGAAAAACCGTTACCTATTAGTTGTCGTGTCGATATCCCAGTGCCACAACCAACATCTAAAATATAACTTGCCTTGTGTTCTTTAAGCATACTTTTTATTATGCTGATTACTTCATGCGGGTACTTCTTCCGACCCAATCTATACGCGGAAATATTATCACCAAATGTCAGTGTGTTGTTTAGCGTACGGGATGACATATGAATATTATGAACCAATAATCAATAAAATCAAACTTGGAATCGATGTAATTAAAGGAGGGTGCTTTGGAAAAACAATCCGATTCATTTATCGCTAATGAGGAAAGCATGATCTGATCCTGAAATGATAAAGTTTTTACTCCTTTGCGGACGAAGGGTTGATAAAAAAAACCGTAACGGTTAGTTACGGTTTGTGTTAAAAAGTGTTCAACGTGGCACTAATGGACTACTCTTATTTTCTTAATTTCTGCAAGTAATTGTCCGTCAAAAAGTACAGAGATTTCGGAATACTGATGGAGTGACTCCAGTATTTCAGTATAGCTTAGGTGCTGAGGATTTTTAAGTGATTCACTAGATTCTTCTACAACAATTTCAATAAGTAAAATCTTTGGATTAATACCTTGTGGATGTTTTTTGATGAGGTGCGCCCGTTTGCCTGTTCCATCAATATCGACTATGACGTGGAGCGTCCCCCCAGGGGAGGGCAGCGGGGGCTCAAGGTTTTCCCAAGCTTGAGATGCTAATACTTTAATTGTAGTTGTGGTTTCCATGATGGGTTGTTTTAATAAATTTTTAGACACCTAGTTTTTTTGATAAACATGCAAGAAATTTTTCCCGGGGACGAGGCGCTGCTATTTCGCTGCAACAGCTTTTGACAGCACTCTCCACAGCCTGGCGCGTCAGATGAGGAAATTCTACTAGTATTGTTTCAATTATGTACTCTCGCTCGTAGGATTCTGTACAAGCGACATCGTTCCTGTCATATTTTTTCTTGTGCTTGTTGTCGACATTATACCAACTCATGGTGTAAGTTAATTTGAATCAAAGGAAAAGGTCTGTTCAATAAAAATCAATAGTAGTTGTACTACAAATTATAATCAGTTATTGTAAAATATTTTGTTAAATTTGAATAATCGAAAAAACAAGTAGCATGAAAACAAAACTATTTATACTTTTTATCTCATTACTTAGTACTTCGCTTTGCCCTGCGCTGACAACAGAAAAAGATGAAGTAGTTTATGTTACTAAATCAGGAACCAAATATCATAAGGAAGGCTGCTCATATTTAAGAGGAGGGGGGATCGAGAAAAAATTATCGGAAGTAGAAAATAACTATTCACCTTGTAGTAGGTGTTTTAATGCTAAGAGTAATGATTCTGCTCCTAAGCAACAAAACTTTTCCGATTCGAATACTGAAACAGATAAATCAAGTAACATGGGTGTGGAAACTGAAAAGACTAAATCAGGTGCAACTATTTATACCGGACCACGTGGCGGTAGGTACCATTTTAGTAAGAGTGGTAAAAAAGTCTACGAAAAAAAGTAATGGTTTTTAAAACGCTAATACTTCTAGGGTTTTTCTTTTTCACATCCGAAAAATCCGAAACATATAAAGTGATTGGCGTCCATGATGGTGACACAATTAATGTTTTAAATAACGACCTTCAGGAAACAAAAATTAGATTGGAAGGAATAGATTGCCCGGAACTAGGTCAACCATTTGGTATGAAAGCAAAGCAATTTGTTTCAGATCTTTGTTTTAATAAAAACGTCAGGATTGATTCGAAAGGGAAAGATCGGTATGGACGGACACTTGCTTGGGTTTATAGTGAATCAGGAACTTGCATCAATCTTATGCTCGTAGAGAATGGCCTCGCTTGGCACTTTAAGAAATATTCAAAAGATCCATACTTAGCATCTGCAGAATTGAAAGCTAGAAAATTGAAAATTAATATTTGGACTGAATTGAATCCAATAGCACCCTGGGATTTTAGACATCATAAATCAAAATGAACAAATAATTTAATTTGATTGTTCTAATTGTATTTGTAAAAATATGTGCCCCGGCAAATAATTTTCTCATTTTTTTAATATTTCAGGAAAAGTAAACATGAAATGTGACTTACATTACAAATTTTTCATTTTCATTCCTTTCATTTATCACCTTTTTTGATTTATCTTCAGTTTTTTCAGGAAATAAGCCATTCAACGGTACTATGTAACCAACCTGAAACTGTAGGTAATTATTATTATAGTTGCTTTCTGAAATATTTCCCGAAATAACCTTGAATGAATTAGTCGAGTAATTAAATCGAATGAAAATATCTCCAGTTCCTTCTTTATGTTTGGGATTATATGTTAACAATAATTGAACTCGAATAATTTTTGTATCGGAAGGATTAAGATTGTGATCCGTATCAAGATTATTATTTTTGTGATTATTTTCTGGATAATATAATGGTCCTGTCCGTTGTCTAACATCATTGCTGTGAGCACGCAATTTATACAACTCAATTGAAATACTAGTATTCAATGGTAGGTCTTCAGGTTTATACTTTGTGGCAAACGTAAAACTTGAACCAAATCCGTAAGAATTAATATTGTATTGTCTATCAATATCAGGTAAAAGAGTATCAACGACACCTGAACTAATAAACTTGCCCATGACATCCCAGTACACAGCCATGGTACCCTTATTGAATGAAAATTTTGCTAGATTGAGTTTTAAAGAGAAAGCAAAATTTCC
>JBDKLD010000016.1:0-6488 GCA_039795715.1 Candidatus Parcubacteria bacterium
GCCAGTCGGCTCGTATGACCTTACATCAGGAAGCGTGAGCGGCAAGTTTTTGACTTCGTGAATAATCCCTCGCGGATCACGAAAAAGCGGAATCGGCTCACCCCAGTATCGTTGCCTTGCAAAAACCGCATCGCGCATTTTGTAGCGGGTAGTGAGTTTGCCATGGACGAATGAGGTGATAGCGCTACGAGCTTCCATAGAAGTGAGATTATTAAACTGGTTGGAATTAACCAGGCATCCTTCATCTATGAAACATTGTCCAAGTTTTGCCTCTGCTCTCCGAATAAATGAACTTTGATAATAAATTGGGCCTTCGTGTATTTTTTGCAAAGCTTCTTTTGTTGGTAACCATACAGGAGTATCTTTTTCATGGGGAGCAACAGCAACTCTATTTTTTTCATTATTGATCTTTACTGTAAATCCAAATGCATGTCGTACCTTCAATGTTTGATTGCGATCAGAATAGTAATAACGAAATGCTTCACCTAATGAACGTTCAATGGTTACATCTGTATAGCCGAGCTCTTCTTCAATCTCGCGCACTAAAGCTTCTTCAGGAGTTTCGCCTTCTTCAATGCCACCACCAGGCAAACCATATTGATTCTCGTAGCTCATGAGCAACACTTTGCCATCTTTTATAATAACGCCTTCCGCAACCTTTCTAACAATCGTACTTTGGTTTATGTCGCCGATAGTTTCAGCTATTACTGTTTTAATCGGCAACTTATACTTCCTCGCAAATTCGTAGTCGCGTTCATCATGTGCCGGCACAGCCATGACAGCGCCAGTACCGTAGTCGGCGAGCACATAGTCGGCAATCCACACAGGCACAGCTTCGCCGTTCGCAGGATTGGTTGCGACGATACCCTTGAGAGGCACACCGGTTTTTTCTCTGGTTGCATCGGTGCGGTCTTCAAATGTTTTTTTCTTGGTATCGGCGAGGTACTTCAAAACCACGCCTTCATTTTCTGATAGCTGCGACAATTTTCCGACAAGTTTATGCTCGGGCGAAAGCACAATGTACGTCACACCAAAAAGCGTATCGGCGCGCGTCGTAAAAACATCAACACTTTCCGCAATATGTATGTCACTATTTCTATGACCGTTTTTTTCTTCGCCAGAAATCTCAAAAGTAATAACCGAACCCTCACTTCGTCCGATCCAATTTTTCTGAATTTCTTTGAGATGGTCGGACCACTTCATTTGTTCCAAACCTTCGAGCAAGCGGTCAGCGTACGCAGTGATGCGCAAAAACCATTGCTTGATACGCATTTTTTCCACAGGATAACTACCGCGCTCTGAAACCGGACCATTCGGACCATCGACTATCTCATCGTTGGCCAAAACAGTGCCAAGCTTCTCACACCAATTCACTTCTGCCTCGCCTTCATATGCCAAACGATAGTGCATGAGTACATCTTGTTTTTCTAGGTCGCTGAAGTTTTTCCACTCAATTGCTGAAAATTGTTTTGGGAAATTGGTCGCATATGCGTTTACCCCACCGCCGCCAGCATTGCCATTTTTCTCAAACATTTTTACAAGCTCAGCAATCGGTCGCGCTCGCCTCGCCGAAGTGTCGTACCAATGATTCCAAAGTTCAAGAAAAATAGTTTGGGTCCACTTGTAGTATTCGGGATCAGTGGTGTTCACCCGACGAGACCAATCATATGACAAACCAATAATAGAGAGTTGCTTCTCAAATGTCTTCACATTTACTTCAACTGCTTTGCACGGATGAATTTTGTGATCGAGCGCATACTGTTCTGCCGGCAAACCAAAAGCGTCATAGCCCATTGGATGGAGGACATTGAAACCTTGCATGCGCTTCATTCGAGCGAGCACATCAGACGCAATGTAGCCACGCGGATGGCCTACGTGAAGCCCAGCACCGGATGGATACGGAAACATGTCGAGGACATAGAACGGCTTCTTTTTCTTGGCTTTAGCGTCTTTTGCCGAAAGGGTCTTGTAGACTTTCTTTTTTTCCCAAGTAGCCTGCCACTTTTTCTCTATTCTGGAGGGATCGTAGGGTGTGAGTTTGTGAGATTTTGGCAACAATTTTTTCATAATTTCTTTATATTTTGTCCTATTACTATAGCAAAAAACCCTGAAAATTTCGAATTTCTGAACATGTAAAGTATTGACATACAATATTCATTGGGGTATTGTGCACGAAACCTACAAAATATGAAGATACCGGTCCTTACAATATTTTGGCCAAATCCTTTGGAAATAACCTATAGGGGTGACCATAAAGAGCTCATGTCACAAAGAAGAGTCCAGTTCAAGAGAGATCTTGAATTCGATGTCATTCGCGTAGTTCCAAATCTGACAACAGAATTCCAAAAGCGAATTGCTGGAGCAGTATTTGCAATTGACAGCGGAAACTCAATTAAATGGTTTGACACTGTCACGTTCAACCAATACGAAATTAATATAAAAACGTATTTTCTTGGAGCAAGAAGACTTGAAAATAATTTAATTAAGGCACTTAAAGATGAACTTGAATTCGTCATCGAAAAAGAGTTGGCCTTCAAAAGCTAAAGCGGAGAAATATTTCTCCGCTTTTTTAATTGCTATGTAGTATGTTTTTACTGCTTGACTGGAACAGCGACATTTGTCTGACTATCTGGCTTGTACTTTTCTGGATCAATAGTACGCTGGAAGCATTTTTTACCTATGCCATGGTCAAACGACTGCTCTCGGCCACCACCAACAGGATAGCTACTTGTGGCAACGTCACTATACATTGGCATCACACCACCACCGTACTCATTCCAACCTTTTGGCATATCCGCAGAGAATGTCGCGCAAAGTTCAAATGATAAATTCCCTGTTTTGTTATATTCATACACTAAACCCTTTGTATACTCAGGATCGAGAGGGATAGGGGCAAAATACGAGAGTGGGTCGGCAAGGTCTGCCAATTTCTCAGGCAATTTTTGCTTCTGTTGGAAATAGTTGGTAACTTGTGACTGGATAGACGAAAGAGCCTCGACACGTTTTTCGTCAATTCTCCATATCCGTTGCTCGCCCGGCGTACCAATGACAGAAAATGACCAGACAATGAGTGTGAGACTCGCGACGGTAACAAGCCAAGGCGCAAACACTTGTGTCAGCTTTTTCCACTTTGATTCTTTGAGTTCAAAGTAATAGTAGTAGCCAACCCATTTCGCAACAAGAAGTGTGACTAGTGCTTTAACGATAAACCTCGTCGTAATTTCACCGCCAACAAAGTATTTGACGAGCGTAACTAGATCGATAGCCGCCACGAGTACAGCAAGAAAAATTATCAAATAAAGCATCCACTTTTTGACAACTTCATCTATTCTACTGAGATCTGTTTTTACTGTCTTTTTCCAATAGCGCATGAGTACCATGAAAATCGGTAGGAAAATGATGAGTATAGCGATAAATACCCTAGCTTGGTCAAACGTATATGAATTGTACCCATAATCGTAAGTACCGTTTAAAACATCTGGAAACTTGAAGTTGAGCGTTTCGAATACTAGATTGAGGAATGCTGTAATACTCGTGATGAGCGAAACAAGTACCCCGAGCGACAAAAAGAAGAATTTTGGACTGAGTTTGTTTTGTTGAGTGTTTTCCATACAAATTGAGATGAATAGATTATTAATAAATCCTCACTACATAGTATACTTAATGCGTCACTAATTCAAATATGACAAAAAGAACCGGAAACAAAAGAATGGTTGAGCTTGACGAGGCTTCAAAGAAAGTCACTCGTTGGATTGGATCTATTTCTTCATTGATTGTACATACTGCTATTTTTATTTTGTGTTTTATTTTTGTACTACTCGGCGCACCACTTGATAGAGTATTACTCATTCTCACCACCATAGTCTCACTTGAGGCAATTTACCTTGGTATCTTTATACAAATGACGGTCAACAAGAACACGGCTGACATTGATGAAATCCAAGAAGATGTCGAGGATATTGCCGAAGACGTCGATGAAATCCAAAAAGATATTGATGAAATTCAGGAAGATGTCGACGAGATCCAAGAGGACGTAGACGAAATTGCCGATGACACCGAGGAACCTGTGGCAGGAGAAATTCTCCATCACAAAGAGTCACATCCAGAAATTTTGTCGAAAATTCAACATGTTTTGGAATCACTTGCTAAAGACGTCGAAGCGCTAAAAAACAAAGAGCGGTAATTACTTTACTGCAAGGGAGACGCCTAATGATTGGTTGCCTTCTAGTATGCCGGCAATTTCTGGTTTCTCATGATTGAGCAAAAGGAGTAACGCTAAAACAAAAGTCGCCAACATAAGCTGGAGTATCATATTCTGAAAAATGTGCGACTTTTCATACCTCATACCAAATATGACGAATATAGAACTATTTCATTACAAACTATTTACTTTTATGTTTTGGGCAAAAAAAAGACCCCCTTTTTTATTGGGGGGTCTCTGAATTTTACCTGACTTATACGTACAGCGACAACAATGACTTCTGACTTTTCTTAGCTTTCCTCTCATGGAGAAGCTTGTTCTTTTGCCAAGTAGCATAGTGTGCTTTAATCAACTTTTTGAACTTTATAGTCGACAAATAGTCAGCCTCAATTTCTAAATACATGAGGCTTTTTTCATCATCACGCTTGCGCGAGGTAATAACTACATCACTTTTATGAAGTATTTCCCAAAAATGATCGTCAAATATTTCAGTTCTAATTATAAGAGCTGAGGGTACCTTTTCGAGTAGACAATCGATGGCTTTTTTAATATCGATGTTGCCTTCATAGACTTCCATTGAAAGCCCATTTTGCAAGGAATTTGTTTTAAAATCTGCTACGGTATGCATAGCAGAATTAATGGCTTTTTTTTGGTGACCAGAGTATTCCATAGTGTTCTATTTTAGTAATGGTTTTGCTTATTATGCCATATACTGTCAAAAAACACAAGGTCCCTGAAAAATGCTATTTATTGGCCTTTGTAAAGCTTTCAAGGTCCTCGAGAGCTGCGCCTAGCTCCACAAGGTCCCCTTCTGCCAAGGTTTCGCTAACAAATTTGAGCGAACGGATGCCTCGGAGAAGATTTGCCCCACTCAACTTATCCATCACAGTCGCAAGTGTATAGTTATCATCATGGTTCTTATAAAATTTCTTAAGCTTATTTCTTAAGGCAACATTAGGGGTTTTATCTTTCTTTTCAGAGTCATATATTTTAGTGAGCATACTGACTTCCTCGTCTACTTTTATATGATGATACAGTCGTTGCTTCTCCTCAAGGAATGATTGTATCTCGGTGAGCATGGAAGCTTTTTGTTCTGGGGTAATTTTGCCTTTATTTTCCTCCGCACTTTTATCAGGCATAGTTTCTGGCATCGCCTCTGTTTGTTTTTTGAGATTTTCAAGTCCGACGATAACATCAGCTACTTTTTGCATCTTTTCTTCGAATGGGAGACCTTCGAGTTCATCATTACTACTTTCTTCATTTTTTTCAGCTTTGCGTATAACTGACTTTTTGGCTGTTTTGCTTTCTTTTACTTTAGCTAACTTCACCATCTCGCCATTTTTTGTTTCTTTGTCACTGCTCTCATTTGGAACTGTGCCCCGATTATCTTTTTCATCATCAAGTTTCTTGGCACGTTCAAGTGGTGTACGTCGCATAAAAATCGGCATCGTAATCGGAACATCATAGTCTTTTGGAACATTCAGGGTGACTTCCGAGGCATTTTTCACAACATCAGTAACGTCGCCGACGCTATCGAGACCTTTACCAACATCAGTAGCCAAAATCACGACATCATCTACACCATTATGCTCGCCAACAGACTGTGCGACCTCGGCAGTCGAACCGAGGAATTTCATGTGGCCATCTACATTCTGAAAAGCCAGCCTACCAACTTCACTATTTGGATCAATTACAGCATTGCCATCAGTATCAATAGGTACTTCGAATACGTGCATTTGAGTTCCTCGAGAAAGAGAAATAAGCATTTTAAGTTTACCTTCACCCATGAGTTTTTGTGCATCGGCAGAAAAATCTTTGTGGAAAGAGCCGTCAGCAGTCATATGTTTTACGTCATACACAAAATTACCATGAGCGTCTATACCAGTATTGCCTGGCCCGCCTGGCCAGAGTTTCAATTCATTTTTATCAAATATCGGTTTTGGTGTATTGTTATCGGCCCAAAGCTTCCGGTGTATATCATGTGTTCCACCTGGATGATTTTTGACATACTCATCTGGCGAAACTGTTCCTTGGCTTTTTTCGACAATTGAATTTATTTTTTCATCGACATACACACCTTCATTGGCTAAAAGATTTTTTGTTTCTTCGGTAAGACTACCATCAGAATTGAAATGTAAATCGTCCTGCAAAATTTCACCATCTTTGGCATAGGTTCAACAAGTAATTGCAACACTTGATAAAATTCAAGTGTATGAAATTCAAACATTTTTCAATTGAGGAACGCGAAAAAATCCAAGTGTTGCTTTGGCAAAAAGCCTCAGTTCGA
>JBDKLD010000017.1:0-26124 GCA_039795715.1 Candidatus Parcubacteria bacterium
AGGTCTCTATGTTCACGACGGCAAGCTCGGCACAATCGTTGAAATAAAAGGTGGCGATGAAGCTTTGGCAAAAGATATTGCTATGCACATTGCAGCAATGAAGCCGGAGTTTAAATCACGCGACGAAGTTCCCGCTGAGACAATTGCTCAATTCAAAGAAATTGCTGCCAAAGAAGTCGACACGACAAAACCTGCTGATATTCAAGAAAAAATTCTTGCTGGTAAAATTGACGCGTACTTCAAAGAAAGAACTCTGCTAGATCAGGAATTTTTCAAAGACACAAGCAAGAAAGTTGGCGACATACTCAAGACTGCAAATGCAGAGGTGGTTTCGTACATTCCACTTTCACTAATATAACTATATGTTATCCCTTCTTATTACCGTTTTTGCCTTCTCTGTTATTGCCATGCTTGTCATGGTAATAAAAAAAGCAATTGCTATACGTGGCTTACCTCAAAACCATGCGAAGCCGTTTATACTTGATGCTGCCCCTCATCCCCACAGAATTAGAAAATTCATCATGGAAATAAGTAAAGAAGGGGTCCATATAGTACTTCTCACTATCACCAAGGGTTGGCTACTCATCGGCAAAGAATGGAAAAAGTTACTACGCAAGCGCTTCCCCAAAGTCCACAATGCCTTTTATGAGAATCCTTCACTTGGTGAAAGGCGAGAAAGTTCATTCTTTTTAGCAACAATTACTGAGTACAAAGAAAAGACCAAGCGTCTCAGAGAGCGTATAAAAAGTACCGAAGCAAGAGTAAGGCATAGAGATACTGAATCACCAGATATTGAGTCAAAACCATAAATAATGTATAGTCGTTGAGGTTCAATCGCCAAAACGACCAGTGCCGGAATAGCTTTTGGTAGAGTTTAGAACAATTTTAGTGCCGGAATAGCTCAGTTGGTAGAGCGCCAATTTTGTAAATTGGATGTCGTGGGTTCGAATCCCTCTTCCGGCTCCTCCTATAGGGGCTTTTATCCCCTTTTAGCCATTTTAAGGCAACTGTACGGTGCTATACTGTAGATGTAATTTATTATTAATTAATTTACATCACATGAAATCACTTCATAAGATTACGTTTACTCTCCTAGTTATCGGAGGTGTAAACTGGCTTGTTTTCGGTCTATTTGGTTGGGATATCGTAGGTAAGATATTTGGCGGTATGGATAGCAAGATATCAATGATTGTGTACGTACTCGTTGGTCTTTCTGCTCTGTATGAAATATTTACTCACGGCAAGAGGTGCGCTGACTGCAAAGGAAAGCCTTCTATGCCGGGGCAGATGTAAGTAAGTTAAAGTCTCAAATAAAAAATCCCCTTTCGGGGATTTTTTATTTTACTCAGTTTTTATTTGTGGGGCAATTATTTTTTTACTTGTAGCTTTGTCACCTAAATTTAATTTCAAAACTGTCTCAATTTCTTCTTTAGTTTGCAGGCCAGAGTACACTTTCCCATTGATCAACAATGCCGGTAACTTATCAGGAACTTTGTATATTGAGATAAGCGCTTTGACTGCAGAGAGGTCAAGGTTGTAGTCAAAAGAATAGACTCGAAGCTCAGGGTAGCTATTGCGTAATTCGGTCAGAATGTAGCCTTGTTTGACGCAATCTAGGCAGGTGTCTTTGTTGGCATAGAAGTACAGCACAAAGACGCTTTTTATCCCACAGCGCTCGCTGATCTTTTTCATGAGCAAGTAGTCTTTGATTTCAAGTAAAGAGTATGACTGCTTGAGCTGAGAAATCTGATCGCTGCCTTCGGCAAAATTACTTTCAGAAAAAGATATTTTATCAGCGAGTGTTGAAAGCTCATCTGAGAGGACTGACGTCGTCACGTCCTTGCAGGAAAGCTCTTCTAGCAATGAAAATTGAACCTCCGACGACAGTATGTCGACAGAGAGCTTATCCTCTATAGACTTGAGCTCAGTAAACTTCTTGCTATTGAGAGAATTTGAAATATAGAGCGCCGTCGCAAAGACGCCCAAGGTAATAATAAAGACAATGAGGTATTTTTTCCAATCCATAGGCTACTACCTTACCTCCATGACGTCTTTTTGGCAAATATTGTATTATAGAAAGCCTTCATCAGCCAAAATGGAGCTATTACACTGTAGATGAGAATAAACCAAATGTATGTGAGTGAAAACTTAGTTTTGCCTTCTGCCATGTAGCCTCCGATAAGCATGGCCATAATAATGGTGATATAGAGAAGAATAGAGACAAAATTGATTGCCTGAGTGTTGAAATAAAAGCTGTCAAAAAAGTGGACTGGCATTTGCCAAGTAAACCCAACGGTTGAAATTTTGACAATTTTCTCAACAATAAAAGCACCCAAATTGTAGATCGTATAGAAAAAGAGAAAGACAACAGAGATAACAGAGACGACACCGGAAGGTAGTGTAAATAACGCAAAGTTCCCAAACTTCTTTTTGAAAATAAATCTTCGGTAATCGATAGTGTTTTGGATAAAACCATAGATCCAACGCAAGCGTTGTTTGTAAAGTTTTTTAACAGTATCTGGTGGCACAGTGTAGACGAAGGCATCATTGGCATGCTCAATTTTCATAAAGTTTGCCTGCATACGGAAAGCAATTTCCATATCCTCTGTGTTGTGCGCAGAGCGGAAGTTACCGATCTTGGCAAAAATCTTGGTTCGAAATATAGAAAAAGGTCCAGGTGTCACATGGATGGCATTGTTGAGACCAAGCATTTTTTTGATGTAAATACCCCAATAGTACTCAATCTTTTGAATTCGCTGGATGATATTTTTTGGATTTGTCACGACAACTGCCGGCGATACTGCCATTACTTCCTTGTTATCAAAATACGTCATGATTCTCTTGAGCGCTTGCGGATCAACAAATGAATCTGCGTCGAGACAACCTACAAAAGGTGTCGTGGTTTTTTCTAAACCAAGATTCATGGCTGTATGTTTGCCGCCATTTTCTTTTTGGTAGGCGGTAATCTGCGAGTTACCGGCGAAACTCTGCATGACAGACCATGTCGAGTCAGTAGAGCCGTCATCAACCAAAATAATATTTACTTTGTCTTTCGGATAGTCAAGATTGAGTATTGATTCGATAGTTCCACCAATGGTTTTTTCTTCATTCCAACAAGGAACAATAACCGTCACAGACGGGTATTCTTTGAGGTGGATATCGGTACCGACTCTGTATTTAATTTCTTTTCTGCGTTCAATAAAGGTAAGTAAGAGGAAAATTTGGACGTAAACAGACAAAAAAGAAATGCCGTAGAATATAACTTCTTGAATTGGCATAACTTTCGCAGTATACCACAAATAGGCATTTTACTCAATTCTAAAAGGGCATTGTTTTTGTGATATAATCCTTGCATTACTCCTAACGCAATATATATGGAAGAAACAAAAACTAAAAGAAATTTTATACCAATTATTGTTCTCGTTGCTATTCTCGGCTTTGGTGCAGCCGCACTTGCCAAGCCTGGCACGGACGCAAAGACCCAGGTGGCATCTACCTCAGATAGTGGTGCGACATTGCCGAATAGTATTCTTGGTGGCATTACGGGAGGTGGCAAAACCAACACAAATGTAGATCCTGCTACTTTTTGCGAAACACCATGGGCAGAAGCAGGCGTTCCAAATGTTCCCAACTTTGGTGAAGGCGAACATGTCTGTGGCAATCCAAATGCCAAAATCATGATCGTCGAGTATACCGATCTTGAATGCCCATTCTGTAAACAATTCCACCCTACTCTTCAGAAAATTGTTGCTGAAAGTAATGGCACTGTTGGTTGGGTTCTCCGTCACTACCCTATAGATGGTCTCCATAGCAAAGCACGCCACGAAGCTGAAGCGACAGAGTGTGCTGCAGACCAGATGGGAGAAGTTGGTTTTTGGAAATATACAGACAAAGTGTTTGAAGTGACTTCGTCAAATAATTCACTTTCACCTGCACTTTTGCCACTTATTGCTGATCAAATCGGACTAAATAAAGAAGCATTTGCAACTTGTCTTGCAAGCGGTAAATTCCTCCCGAAAATTGCGGCACAAGCAAAACTTGCTGAAGATAAGGGACCAATTGGTACACCAAATTCACGTCTCTTTATCGGAGGTAAAGAAGTTGAGGAAGTTTCTGGCGCTGTCGACTACAATACTCTCAAATCTAAGATTGATCTTTGGATGAAGGCAGAATAAATTTAAGTTTAAATTTAGCTAAACCCAAAAATACCCTTACAAAATAAGGGTATTTTCTATTGACTCTTTATATAATATATGCTACAATACAGAAAATCAAAAATTAATAAAAACCATATGAAAAAACTAACAGCCATAGTATCCCTCGTCATTTCCGCTAACATACTATCAGCCTCGGCAAGTGAACCAGCAAATGCTGATACATCAAAGCCCACCCCTGCTCAATGGACAGACATCAGCCTGTTCCATATCAACAGACTTGATGCCAAAAATAGCACGCCACTCATCTGGTTCAACCATGAGAATGGCGACTATTTTCTCGAGGCGCGCATCAACTTTGATTGGTCGAATACTGCCGGACTCTTTCTTGGGAAAACATTTTCCAGGTCCAAGAAATTCTGGATTACCCCGAAGCTCGGCATGCTCTTTGCAGGAAGATCATCTGATGGCTACAATGGATTTAGCCCCGAATTCAATTTCGGTGGCAACATCGGTTCATTTGAATATTTCACAATGAACCAACATACCATCGCCGTTGATGACAAGCCTGATTTTGTCTATCAATACACTGAGGCACGCTTCAAGTGCTTGCACAACCATCTTGCTATTTGTTACGCCATACAGTTCTACAAAGAACAGCGGGCAGGAGCAGAATGGTAGATAGACCAAGGCCCAGTAGCCATTATCTCCTTTGGAAAGGTATACATTAAGCCTTGGCTAACATGGGACCCAAACCATGATAATCGAAAGTTTATCGTTGGTGTTGGTTATAAAATGTAATAATTCGTAGCTTATTTGAGCCGTTTCTTTTCAAGAAGCGGCTCTTTATTTTATATCAGAATCCTTAGTCAAAATAATTGCGTAGTCTCGCCACCTTTTCATTCTGGCGCAACTTTTCATGGACCTTAGCTTCGATTTGGCGAATACGTTCGCGAGTGACACCGAACTCGGCGCCAACTTCTTCGAGCGTATGCTGGACGCCGTCGAGCAAGCCGTAGCGCATTTCAAGAATGCGGCGTTCTTTTGGCGAAAGGTCATTGAGAGCTTCGCGGATCTGATCCTGTAAAATAGAGCGTGATGTTTCTTGATCAGGACGAAGAATTTTATCATCAGGAATAAATTCACCGAGTGTAGACTTTTCATCATCATCTCCTACTGGCGCCTCAAGTGAGCGAGTGTCTTGGTTGATATTTTCGATAACGTGCACTTTCTCAACTTCAATACCCATTTCGGTTGCGATTTCCTCTGGCAGAGGGTCACGACCGAGGTCTTGGGCTAGACGACGAGAGACTTGTTTATATTTGGAAATAGTTTCAACCATGTGCACTGGAATACGAATCGTGCGGGATTGGTCGGCAAGAGCACGAGTAATCGACTGGCGGATCCACCACGTCGCATATGTCGAGAACTTGAAACCTTTATGGTAATCGAATTTCTCAACAGCTTTGAACAGTCCAAGGTTACCTTCTTGGATGAGATCGAGCAGTGTAAGGTCAGGAGATCGACCGACATACTTTTTGGCAAGAGAAACAACGAGACGGAGGTTGGCGCGAGCGAGCAAATTTTTGGCTTCTTTGTCACCTGCTTCAATGCGACGAGCGAGTTCACGTTCTTCGGCAGCAACAAGTAGAGGATACTGACCGATTTCCTTCAGATATATTTGAATCGAGTCGTAAGCTGTAGCTTCACGTCCTGTTTTTTGTGGAACCAAATCAGTGCCGTCAACATCGAGCAAGTTACCGCCTTCGAGCACATCGATACCAGCTACAGAAAACTTATCATAAAGCTTGTCGAGGAACATAATGTTGTTTTCGATATCAGGGAAAACTTTCAAGATTTCATCATAGGTAATGAAGCCACGCTTCTTGCCTTTGACAATCATCTCATCAGCCTTGACGTCAAGCGACTTGGCTTTTTTCTCAGCAGCTGAAAGCTTCTCAGCCTTGGGAGCTTTTTGACCTTTTGATCCGATTGCTTTTTTAACAACAACTTTTTTGGCAGTTTTTGGTTTGGTTTTTGGCTTCACCTTTTTTGCCACCTTCTTCATTATCACTTTTTTGACAGTCTTCTTGGCCTTTTTTGCGGGCTTCTTCTTCCCAGCTGGCTTTGTTGTCTTTTTTGTTGTTTTTTTGGCTTTCTTTTTCATGGCTTTTTATAGCTCCTTCGATTGACGATTATTTTTAATCTGATAAATCTTGTCTCCTATGTCTTTTGATTCTGCATGCAACCTCTGCGCCTCACTACCTTTCTTTTCTTGCTCAGCTTGTCGCATCTTGCGAAGCGTGTCTGACAATAATTCTTCATAATTTGCCAGTAAGAGCGTGGCGATAAGTTCTTCTGATATCTTTTCTAGTTTATCACTGCCACTATAGTATAATTCTGCTTCAAGTGTAAGTGATGGTATACGTTCCTCCGGCAGACTGGCAGTAAAGGATTCAATTGGCACTTTCATGGCCTCCATAAAGCCTAACCTAATTTTTTCTACATTAACTTTTTCTCCAAAAACTTTTTCGAAACCCACTACACGCTCCGCCGCTTCTTCTCTCGCCGTGCGCCTGAGTGGTGGCGACGTTTCAGTCGGGGCAACTTCTTGAACGGTCTTGGGCATCAATTTTTTGAGATCATCGCGTACCGAAGCTTCTGGCAAATCAAACATCTCACTCACCTTCTTCATGTAGTATGACTGCTCCATATTTCCCGGCAATGCAACAATGAGTGGTAGAACTTCTTCCTTCACTTTTCTGATCTGCTCACGAGGAGAATCGGAGTGTCTTTTGGCAAGCAACATAAGGTAATCGATAACTGGCTCGGCATTTTTCAATGCTGACGTCCACGCTTCAGGATTTTCTTTGATAACATCTGCTGGGTCCTTTTCAGTCAATGCAATTGCTTTAGTCTCAAGACCAAGCGTAAATGCTAACATTGCGGCTTTGCGAAGAGCAGCTTGACCTGCATTGTCATTGTCAAAACAGAATACAACACTATCGGTAAAACGCTTGAGAAGTTGTAGGTGTTCATCGGTGAGGGCCGTACCTGAGACAGCGACAACATTGGTATTGCCGGCCTGATGAATCATAATAGCGTCCATTTGCCCCTCTACGACGATTACCTTGCTGTTCTTAAGAATGGCAGATTTCGCAAGGTCGAGCCCATAGAGAATCGAGGATTTATGATAGAGAGCTGTTTCAGGTGAATTCACATACTTACCCATCTGCGCATCGCCATCAGGCATTATTCGGCCAGTAAAGGCGACAGGCTTGCCCTGCGTTGAAGAGATCGGGAACATGATGCGGTTGCGGAAACGGTCGTACGAGTTTGCGCGACCACTTTTGCCTGGAATAGACAGCCCGGCTTTTTCAATAATCCCCGCTTGCCAGCCTTTCTGGCGCAAATGGTTGACCAAGTTTTCCCAACCATCTGGTGCAAATCCGATACGGAATGTTTTTGCTGTTTCTCCAGTGATGCCACGCGACTTCAAGTAATCGATTGCAGTTTTTGATTTGCGAAGTTCACCTTCGTAAAACTTTGTTGCGGCTTCAAGCACATCGTAGAGCATGGCTTTCTCGCCACCATCACGCTTGGCTTTGCCGTCGAGAACTATCCCCGCCTTCTCGGCGAGCATCTTGAGTGTAGCCGGAAAGTCGAGTCCTTCTATTTCTTGAACAAAACTGAATATGTCGCCACCTTTACCGCAACCAAAACAGTGGTACGTATTTCTCGCTGGCGAGAGCATGAATGACGGCGTGCGTTCATTGTGGAAAGGACATTTGGCTTTGAAGTAAATTCCAGACCGGTCGAGTTTGACGTACGCAGAAACCACGTCGACAATGGAAAGCTTTTCTTTTATTTGCTCTACGGGAGTGCTCATAATTGTTTCAAAACTTTACCTTACCAAACCGATATGAAATTTTGCTGAAGACTACTTCTTTTTTGGTTCAATTTTTTGCTTGAAACCTGTACCTGCCGGGATGAGTCGCCCAATGATGACATTTTCCATGAGACCACGGAGTCTGTCTTCGCCACCTTTAACAGCATTAGCGATGAGCACACGGTTTGTATTCTGGAAGGAAGCAGCTGCGAGCCAACTCTGCGTATTGAGAGAAGATTCTGTGATACCGAGAACAATCATGTCGCCCTTGGCTTCAGTGAGTCCAGCTTCTTTCATCTTTTTATTTTCTTCAACGAGTTCGATATTTTCGATTACTTCGCCTGGTGAGAATGTTGTATCGCCTGGATCTTTAACTTTTCGGCGAGAGAACATTTGGCGGATAATGATTTCGATGTGCTTCTTGGAAATAGACGCGCCCTGAAGTTCATACACTTTCATGATTTCATCAATGATGTACTTCTCAGCGAGATCTTTGCCACCATAGTTGAATATGTCAGTGATATCAGCGGAACCGTCAGTGAGAATTTGCCCTGCAGTAACTTTTTCTCCTACTTTGACATGAACAGTGCGGTGTACGCCAACTGTGTATTCAATAGTGTTTGACTTACCAACTTTGATATCTGAGAGTACGACAATAACTTTTTCTTTGCCCTCAACACGGATTTCCATTACTTCGCCATCTGTTTCAGCAACAACAGCAAGAGAGCGGTGTGGGCGGCGGCGTTCGAAGATTTCTTCGATACGTGGCAAGCCTTGGGTAATGTCGACACCTGCGACACCACCGGCATGGAAGGTTCGGAGCGTGAGCTGAGTACCAGGTTCACCGATAGCTTGCGCGGCAATAATTCCGACCGCTTCTCCCAAATCCACCATGTGGTTGCGACCTAGATCGAGACCGTAGCAGAGCTTGCAGAGACCATACACAGTCTTACAAGTAAGTGGAGAACGAACCATAGCTTCTTTGACACCAGCTGCTTGAATGTTGACTGCATCTTCTTTTGTGACAAGCGTGCCTGATTTGTAGATTACTTTTCCGTCAGCATCTTTGAGGTCAGCTGCGAGTACACGTCCACGAATATTTTTGGAAAGCGGAATGATGATACCAGCAATGTTGTCTTCCTTTGCAATACGGCCTTCTTTTGTTCCGCAATCTTCTTCAGTAATACGAACATCTTGCGCCGCAACAACGAGACGACGAGTGAGGTAACCGGCACGAGCAGTATTGAGTGCGGTGTCAGCAAGACCCTTACGAGCACCGTGAGTTGTAATAAAGTATTCAATCGGTGACAGACCCTCTTTGTATGAAGGAATAATCGGGAAGTCGATAGTGCGTCCAGCTGTGTTGACGATGAGACCTTTCATACCAGCCATCTGTGTCACCTGCGAAATAGATCCGCGCGCGCCAGATCGAAGCATGTCTTCAACTGAACCGTTTTTCTCAAGAGTTCCAGGGATGAGTTTTTCGAGTTCAATTTTGATCGAATCCCAAATTTCAATTACCTTTCGATATTTTTCATCAACAGAGATAAGACCGTCATTGTACTGAGAACGAACTTCTTCTTCCATCTTGCGTCCTTTTTCAATAATGACTTTCTTGCCTTCTGGAACGCGGACATTGTCGATACCCCAAGTGATGCCCGACTTTGTGATGTACTTGTAGCCGAAGTCTTTAATCTTGTCGAGAATAACTGGGGTGGCATCAATACCGTAGCGGTAAATAACTTCATCAATGAGAGAAGAAATGCGCTTTTGACTCATTTCTTCGTTGAGGTATGGCATATCAGCAGGGAGAATTGAATTGAAGAAAAGTCGTCCAACTGAAGTCTCAAATGCCTTGCCACCGTACTGCGCGTACTTTTCTTTTTCAGTACCGAGCACCATGATTTTGGCGCGGAAAGAAACTTCGTTAAAGTCATTGGCAGTAATTGCTTGGTTTGGACTGGCAAAATATTTGCCTTCGCCCTTTTCACCATCAACTGCTTTTGTCATCCAGTAGCAACCAAGAGCGATGTCGAGAAGTTTAACAGAAACAATCGGGTCGCCATTTTGTGGCTTGAGAAGGTTTTTATTTGATGCCATGAGGTCGCGAGCTTCTGCTTGTGCCTGGTCAGAAAGCGGAACATAAACAGCCATTTGGTCACCGTCGAAGTCAGCGTTGTATGCAGAACAAACGAGTGGGTGAACTTGTATAGCATTACCTTCGATGAGTACTGGATGGAAAGCTTGAATACCGAGACGGTGAAGCGTCGGTGCACGGTTGAGGAGCACGTACTTGCCTTCGATTACTTCTTCAAGGATTGCCCAAACTTCAGGAACAGCTTCTTCAATGAGACGGTTTGCGCCTTTTGTATTGTGAGCATGTTCATATTTGATGAGCTTGGCGATGACAAATGGACGGAAAAGTTCGAGTGCCATGTGTTTTGGAAGACCACATTGGTCGAGGCGAAGCTGTGGACCGATGACAATAACCGAACGACCAGAGTAGTCGACACGCTTACCGAGCAAGTTCTGACGGAAGAGACCCTGTTTTGATTTGAGGTTGTCAGAGAGAGATTTAAGAGCTCGGCGCTGTGACTGGCTCATGGCCTGGCTGTCGCCTTGTGAAGTAATCGAGTTGTCGAAGAGTGCGTCAACGGCCTCCTGCAAGATACGCTTTTCGTTTCTGAGGATAACATCTGGTGCACCGATTTCCTTGAGCTTCTTGAGGCGGTTATTGCGATTAATGACGCGACGATAGAGGTCGTTGACGTCAGACGTCGCATGGCGACCACCTTCAAGGGCAACCATCGGGCGAAGTGCTGGCGGAATAACTGGAATTGCGGTCATAAACATCCACTCTGGACGGAGCAAAGCCGTGTGCATCGAGCGTACGAGACCGATTCGTTTCTGAAGTTTTTCTCGTTCAACTGAACTCGCCTTCTCTACTTTCTCTTCGCATTTTTCGAGTAACTTCTTGAGGTCGATATTTTTGAAGAGGTTGAAGATGGCTTCTGCGCCAATTGAGGCTTCGAAACATGTACCGTATTTGAGTGAATAGTGGTGGTATGAAATTTCATTCAAGACTTTACCTTCATGGATTTCGCCGATTTCTTTTTTGATATTGAGGAGAAGTTCTTTGAGACGTTCTTTGGTTTCTTCGTCGTTAGCCGTCTTCATTTTTGTTTTGAATTCAGTTTCAACGTCTTTGAGGACGGTTGCCTTTTCATCTTCATATACTTTCGTGATGATGTAGCCAGCGAAGTAAATGACTTTTTCAAGATCAGTTACTGGAATACCAGTGAGAATAGACATGCGAGATGGCACACCACGGAGGAACCAAATGTGCGCAACCGGTGAAGCGAGTTCAATGTGGCCCATGCGTTCTCGGCGAACGACTGCCATAGTGACTTCAACGCCACATTTTTCACAGATGATACCTGCATAACGAATACGCTTGTATTTACCACAGTAACATTCGTAGTCTTTTTCTGGACCAAATACGCGCTCGTCAAATAGACCACCGCGTTCTGAACGTCCAGTTCGGTAGTTGATTGTCTCTGGCTTGGTGACTTCGCCATAACTCCATTCGCGGATTCTCTCAGGAGAAGCCATTTTGAGTGTGATGTAGTCGAAACTTGTTGTATCTAATGTTTTCATAATAATTTTAGATTAAATTAATTTAGGCTTCATCCTGATGAGAGATAATCGGTTTGTCGGACTTGAGTTCGACATCAAGAGCGAGGCCTCGCAAGTAGTTCAACATGACTTGGAACGATGCAGGTGAGTTTGGCTCTTTGATTGATTCTCCCTTGATAATGGATTTGAAGGTTTCTGTTCGACCTTTTATATCATCTGATTTGACGGTGATCATTTCTCGCAATGTGTAGGCAGCTCCGTAACCTTCGAGTGCCCAGACTTCCATTTCTCCAAAACGCTGTCCACCACCTTGTGCTTTACCGCCAAGTGGTTGCTGTGTGATGAGAGAGTACGGTCCGATTGAACGCATGTGAATCTTGTCTTCAACCATGTGGTGCAATTTGAGGATGTACATGTAGCCGATAGCGATGTCCTGTTCAAATTTCTCGCCCGTCCGGCCGTCGATGAGTGGCACTTTGCCGTTTGCTGGCATACCAGCTTTGACGAGCTCTTCTTTGATTTCGACATCAGTTGCGCCAGAGAAAGGAGGCACGATAGCTTGGTAGCCGAGTGTGTGCGCAGCCATGCCGAGGTGCATTTCCAAAATCTGTCCGAGGTTCATACGTGAAGGAACACCGAGTGGAGTGAGAATGATATCGATTGGAGTTCCATCTTCACGGTGTGGCATATCTTCTTCTGGAAGAATTGTTGAGATGACACCTTTGTTTCCATGGCGTCCAGCAAGTTTGTCACCGACTGAAATGTTTCGGACCTGAGCGAGTTCGATGACGACTTTCTTGATGATTCCTGATTCGAGTTGGTGTCCTTGATCACGAGAGAAAATCTTGACTGAAATAACGCGACCGCGTTTGCCGTGTTCGAGGCGAAGCGAAGTGTCTTTCACATCGCGAGCTTTTTCAGCGAAGATTGATCGGAGGAGGCGTTCTTCTGGAGTGAGTTCAGTTTCGCCTTTTGGTGTGATTTTACCAACGAGAATATCGTTTTCGCGAACTTCAGCGCCGATACGAACAATGCCTTCTTCGTCGAGATCTTTGAGCTTGAGTTCAGAAACGTTTGGAATGTCGCGCGTAGTGACTTCGGGTCCGAGCTTTGTGTCACGAACTGTACAGATAAATTCTTCGATATGAATCGAGGTGAATTTACTGTGCTTGACGAGACGCTCAGAAAGAATAATGGCGTCTTCGTAGTTTGCACCGTTCCAAGACATGAATGCCACGAGTGCATTTTGTCCAATAGAAATCTGACCGCCATCTGAAGTAGATGTATCAGCAAGTAGATCACCTTTCTTTACTTTTTGCCCGACAGAAACAACTGGGCGCTGATGGTATGAAGTGAAGTAGTTTGTTCGCTCAAAGTTGACGAGTGTGTAGCCAACTTTTTTGCCAGACTTAGTGCCTTCAACGATGACGTGCTTGGCATCAACTGCAGTAACAACACCGTCTTCGGCTGACATAACGAGACGTCCTGTGTCGCGAGCAGCGAGTTGCTCGATACCAGTAGCAACGAGAGGAGCTTCAGGAACGACACACGGGAGTGCTTGTTTTTGCATGTTCGAACCCATGAGCGCACGGTTGGCGTCATTGTGTTCGAGAAATGGAATCATGCTTGTCGCGATAGAGAAAGCTTGGTTAGTCGCAATATCCATGAAGTCTACTTTCTCTCGTTCAATGAGACCAGGAGAAGTTTTGACACGGGCCTCAACGCGAGCATCGAGGAGCTTGCCGTCTTCGTCATATTTAACACCAGCGTGAGCAATGTTGAATGATTCTTCTTCGAGCGCATTCATGTAAACGATTTCGCCAGTGATCTTGCTGTTTTTCACTTTGATGTACGGAGTTTCGATGATGCCAAATTCGTTGACGCGCGCATAAATAGACAAGTGGAGGATAAGACCAATGTTCGGACCTTCTGGAGTGTGGATCGGACAGACGCGACCGTAGTGAGAGGTGTGCACGTCACGGACTTCGAGACCAGCACGTTCTCGGGAGAGACCGCCAGGACCAAGAGCCGACAGGAGTCGGAGGTGTTCAATTTCGTCAAGAATATTGTTCTGACTCATGAACTGTGAGAGCTGGTTGGTAGTGAAGAACTCCTTGATACGAGCTTGTAGCGGACGCTGGTTGATGATCTGGATAGGAAGAGCCTGTGTCGCATCGATAGTCGACATACGATCCTGAATATTTCTCTTGATTTGCATCATGCCTGTGCGGAATTTTTGTTGAAGAAGTTCGCCAACAAAACGAACACGGCGCTGTGCAAGGTGGTCAATGTCATCTGGTTTTGCGCCGGGAGTGGCGTTGAGCATCATGAGATGTTCCAAGATAACAATGAGGTCGTCAGAGTTGAGCGAGCGACGTTCGAGCGATTGCTTGTCCATTGGCTTGTCAAAACGCTTGTTGAAGCGAAGACGTCCAACAGGAGAAAGGTCGTAGCGAGAAATGTCGAAAAGAGAGTTGATGAATTCCTTGGCGTTCTCTGATGTAGCAAGGTCGCCATCGCGGAGACGCTTGTAGATTTCGATGTATGAAGCATTGAGATCTTTGGCTGGATCTTTTTCGAGAGAGAGCTTGATGATTTTCTTGTGATCATCATTCTTGAACTGAGCAATTATCTTGTCGTCAGTATGGAGACCGAGCACACGAATGAGTGAGCCGACGGAAAACTTACGCTTCTTGTCGATGCGCACATAGATAGCGCCATCAGTTTCTGTTTCGATTTCAATCCAGACACCGCGCGCTGGAATAATCTTGGCACCAAAGACACGTTTGCCCTTGAGTTCAGATTCGTTGAAGAAAACACCGTACGAGCGAGCGAGTTGAGGCACTATCACACGTTCGACACCATTGATGATGAACGTACCGTGACCGGTCATGAGTGGGACATCAGAGAGGAAAATTTCCTGCTCCTTGTCAGTGCCACCAGAAACTTTATTAGTAAGCTTTACACGAGCCTTGAGTGGCGCCTCGTAAGAGACTTTATTTTCCTTGGCAAAAGACTCATCGGTCTTTGGTTCACCAATAGTAAATGACTCAAATGCCAATTCGAACTTCTTGCCCGAATAGTCATGAATCGGCGAAAACTCCTTGAATACCTCCTTTATGCCTTCTTCAATAAGCCAATTGAATGACGCGATTTGCGTATCCAAAAGGTTTGGAAAGTCGACAAAAGGTTTCTTGTATTTCGAAAAATACTTTTTCTCACGCGCAGCCATGTGTCGATTGCCGTGGCTGTTCTTGGTTTTTTCCATGCCAAAATTAAAAAATAGACGACAAAATCAGTGACAAAAACTCATCACCTTATTTTTCGGCTTATTTTCTTGCTAATATTAAAATTTGCACAATACCTCTCCCCTGGTATGAGCTTATAATGCGATTGAGGCCTCCATAACACAATCGTCAATCAGGCATAGAGTATAGCAGTTTCAGAAGGACTGTCAAACTTGGGGGTTTTACACAGTACCAATTGACATATTGACCAACAAGCCATAGTGTTATGAAAACAGTAAAAACTATACAAAATGAGAGCAGTAATTAGTAAGGACAAATTGCGAAATCAGGGCAGATATGTCTTGATCGAATACAGTGGAAAAGATAAGGTTGCAACCCTCAAAAGACAGAGTGACAACCTGGAAATCGAAGTAGAAATGGTGAATCAAAATTTTCACGACGAATTTGAAAAAATGGCAAAAATCAATGAGGACCGCGCTTTTCAAAAGAAGCCACCCCCTGTTTGGCAAGCTGACATTAGAGAAAGTGGGAAATTCTTAAAAATGAGTGAGGTTGGAAATGAGCAAAGCTAGAATAAATCGGGCAAGAAAAGCGGTTAAGAAAACAAGAGCGGGTTTATACCTGCTCTTTTTATTTTACGGTTTTTTTCTGTTTTGGCTCAGTTTTCGAACGTTTCCATTCCTCTATTTCTTTGTGATTACCACCGAGCAAAACTTTGGGGACCTTATGCTTCTTGCCTTTCCATTCTAGTATTTCTGGTCGAGTATAGAATTCTGAAGCTGAAATACGCTCTTCTTCAAGTGATTCAAACTTGCCGAGCACACCCTCAATCTGGCGCGATATAGAATCAATTAAAACCATCGCCGGCAATTCCCCGCCCGTGAGTACGTAATCGCCGATTGAAATGTCCGCGAAATTCGCTGTGCCGATTTCTTTTTTCAAAATAGCCGCGACTCGCGCATCGATGCCTTCATACCGTCCAGAAATCATGATGATATCAGTGTATTTTTTTGCCAGATTTTTTGCTCCAGCTGTGTCGAACTTTTTTCCACTTGGTGAAAAATAGACGATTTTTATTTTTCCTTTAGAATTTTTTGAGATTTTTTTAATAACGGCTTCAGTTGCCTTGAGTACAGGTTCAGCGCGCAAAATCATGCCAGGACCACCGCCGTACGGTCGGTCGTCGACAATGCGAGAAACATTGCCATCTGGCCAAACTTTTTTGTGTTTGCCTGTTACATACTGTCGCGGATCATAGAAACTAACGCGGATTTTCTTCTCCTTTATCCCCCGTGCCAAAATAGACTCGCCGAGATACGAGTCAAACATGTTTGGGAAAATAGTTATGACGTGAAAATGCATATATACATTGTACCTTAGCGGTTTTGTGGAGAAATGTAAATAAAAAACCGCATTTAGTGTGCGGCATTCAATAGTTTTGGTGGAGGAAGAATTTGTTGGTAACTTTTGAGCTCTTCAATAACTTCTTCCGTGTGTTTATTATTAGGAAAAACTTTATCCTTCAAATAACCACTAAAGTTTCTTTGATTGTAGATCTTCGACCACCTATCAATTACACCATAAGGGATATGGACACCACAATAATTTGCTCCCATAAGAACTTTCCCCATCGCAACTGAATGTCCTATGAGCATTGGATCATAAATTCTATTACGATAACCAGGAAGTGAAGCGTGTAGAAAGCTGTGAACGATAGTTTGAATATACCTTCCGACACCATTCTTCACTTCAAAAACATCTACCAGCCCCCAGTACAGACGGAGCACTTCTGGCAATTCTCGACCTATTTTATACGCAAGCGCGTGGCATCCTTCGGGCTCATACAATTTAAGAAATGTCTTGCGAACCTTTTCATCTTGAATATCAGGTACAAAACGTAGGTAATTGTTGCCGAAATCATTGCTCAGTAAATCAAAGAACTTAACAACATTTTTATCGCCAGGGTGTACCAACTTAAAGTCTGACCCATAGTACAGTAATCTTTTTTTATTGCTCTCCCGGGGATCAACTTTATGTTGTGCCTCAATAAATTCTAGTATTTCCATGTTTATTTATTTTTCAGCACTTTATCTATTTTGTCATCAGATGTCAAACTATTGTACGTGAATAAAAAACCGTCCATTGCTGGACGATTTTTTTGAAAACTTTATTAAGAAAAATTGAAACTTTATTTAGATTCCCTTGAGATCCTCCATTGCTGCATCGATTGACGAAGCTTCGGTCGGCGCCTGTTTTACTGGGCGCTCAGCTCGTTCATTGGAACCACCTTCTGGCTCATTGATCTTGAGGTTGACGCGAGCATTGTTTTTCATCCCAATCACACGAAGAAGTGTGCGGATTGCCTTGGCGGTGTGACCATCACGACCGATTATTTTCCCCATATCATCACGATTGACGGTAAGCGTAAGGAGAACTCCCATTTCATCTACATTGCGGCTAATTTTGACATCAGCTGGATTGTCAACGAGTGAACTGACAACATACTGTAAAAATTCTTGATCTGACATAATATCTTTTTCGATTGACTGATAAGCGGCAGTTTCGATTTACTGCTCATTGAAATTATAGCAAATTCGCAACTAGAGGCAACGTTTTTACGTGCACAATTATTTATTTACTATTTATTTAGCGGCTTTGAGGTCTTTACGCTTCTTGGTTGCAGTTTTTTTAGGCAAAACATTTTTCTTCTTACCTTCAATGACACCTTGTTTGACGAGGAAGTTGTGGACAGTATCCGAAACTTGCACACCTTGTGACATGCGAAGTTTTACTTCTTCGGCATCAACAATAAACTCGCTTGAGTGCGGATTGTACGAACCGAGGACCTTGAGGAATTTGCCTGTCTTTGCGGCATTCTTGTGATCGGTCAAAATGACGCGGAAGTGCGCCTGATTCTTACGGCCGATGCGCTGTAATCTGATCTTTAACATGGCGACATAGTAGCAGAAGTTTCGGGAATTGGCAAATGCCACACAGAAGGGCTTTTTGACAGTGTAAATATATCGGAGTAAAGTTTACCTAAATAAAAACCTACTACCATGATCCCTACAAAACAAAATATGATTATCGAAAAAACAATGGATGTATGTAAAGCATTCATCCAATTGAGCACCGAGGTAAGCATCAACATCGATAGAGAAAATCGTGAATTGCCAAACGAAGATATTGAGCAACACATTATCGAACTATTTAAATCAATTGTCTTCTTTTACAGAAATGACGATGAAGGTCTTTTACGCCTCTACCGATCAAGCGAACTATGGAAAAAAGCTATCAGAATTGAATTCCAAATGGATGATGAGGACGAAAAGGGCTATTGGTTCTACCATGCCTTTGATGTCAAGCCAAACGCTCTACTTGAAATCTACTTAGCGGAACATCCAACAATTGGGTTCGAAAAAATCCTAGAAATGTTCGAGCATGGGCGTCGAGAAAAATTTTTGCAATTGGAGCTACCGATCAAGGATATTGTCGATGAAAAAATGTTAAACCACTCAACTGATGAAATCCTTTACATTATTGACGACAGGGTCCGTAATGAAAATCTTTCAAACCCAAAGGCAATCTCTCAATTTTTAGCTTGGCTTTTCAGTATTCTCCCAAGGAAAATAGAGCGTGTTCTGCAAACATACGAAGAAAGTGAAAATCCTTTTTGCAGGGATATCGCACTGACTGCACGCCAAACACTTGAGTACGAAGCCAAAGAGCAATTATCTATTAATTTTAGTTAAAGTATTAATTCCCCGTTTTTTTATTCGGGGATTTTTTATAAAAAAAACCACCCATTGGGCAGTTATTTATTCCTTGAATTATATATCTCCTTCTCATCTGGCCTGTGACTTGGGGTTAGGTTGTTTTTGTCATACGACAAGCCAACTTCTCTGCGAATATCGTCACAAGTATAAAAAGAAAATTGTGACATTTCTTCTACCTTACGACAATGCCGATTCAGGATTGCAAATGGCAAGTAGCAAAGGCCAAATCCAATAATTATGAAGCAGATAACTGTGACTTCCTTGTATGGTTCGGAGAGAAAATTTTCTTTCAATAATGGGAATAATGTATCCGCATGGTAAAAAAAGATTGCAATTGCTACTACAGATAGACCTGATACAAGGGACATATTGTAGGGCAATTCTTGATGAAGTTCATCATGAATCGCTTTGTGTTCTTGGGGTGTCAGCATATGTTTATTTTTAGTGAGCGTGAATATTTTTAAAATTATACATTTTTTCTTGCTCATGTCAATATTTTGTGCTACCATACCCTAATGCATAAAACTAGCAAAAATCTGAAATCTAATCCAAAAAATCCCACTTTTGTCGAAGGTATTTTGGTCATCACCGCTCGCGGTTCTGGTATCGTTCGCTCAAAAGAAATCGAAAAATCAATCGAAATTGATGCCAGCAAATTGAACACTGGACTCCACGGCGACATGGTCGTGGCTTCGATCAAAGGTCCTTCACGGTATCCTGACAGCCTAGTTGGTTCAGTTGAAAAAATCCTACGCCGTTCAAAAGTCGCGCACGCCGGCCTACTCGAAAAGAAAAATGGCGAATGGATAATGACTGGTTCTGACCCTCGTCTCTATACTCAAGTCCGCATCACCGAATGGACTGCTGGTTCGACGCCAAACAATGTCACGCCGAACGAAACCGTAGTACTTGTAGCGATTACATCGTGGCCAAAAGGTGGCGTGATTGTCGGGGCATTGAATCCTGTAGCCAATGAGAAGCTTCCCTCCGGCCGCGTTATTAAAATAGCCGGTAAAAAAGGCGAGCCCGATACAGAAGAAAAAGTTTTTGCACTTGAACGCGGTTTCGATGGTCATTTTCCAAAAGACGTTGAAGACGAGGCACAAAAAATCCGCGAAAACTTCAAAATTGAGCAGACAGAAAAAGACCGTCGTGACATGCGCGGTATTTTCACTTGTACTATTGACCCAAAAGACGCCAAAGATTTTGATGACGCTATTTCATTTCAAACATTGCCAAACGGCAACATGGAAATCGGAGTGCATATCGCTGACGTCTCATACTTTGTCCGCCCAGGAACCGCACTCGACAACGAGGCTCGCGAACGCGCAACTTCCGTCTACCTCGTTGACCGCACGATTCCGATGTAACCTGAAGTTCTCTCAAATGATCTCTGTTCGCTCACACCAGCGACTGACAAGTGCGCAATGAGTGCCATTGTTGAAATGACACCGAGCTTTCAGATAGTAAATACTTGGTTCGGTCGCACTGTTATCCATTCTCAAAAACGATTTACCTACGAAGAAGCATTTGAGGTTTTGGAAAATGGTGGTCAGCACAAGGACATTTTACAAACACTCAACAAAATCGCCAAAAACCTACGTAGCAAAAGAATGCAGGCTGGCGCGCTCTCACTCGAAAGTGATGAAATAAAATTTGCGCTCGACGAATTTGGCTTCCCTATCGGCATCATGCGCAAAGTCCGCAACGACGCGCACAAACTCGTCGAAGAATTTATGCTCTTGGCAAATGCAATCGTGGCAGAAGAGCTCGGCAAAAATAAAGCCGAAGAAATGAACGGCGCGATGCTCTACCGCATTCACGACAAGCCAACTATTGAGAAAATGGAAAATCTATCGGCGTTCATGCAAAGCCTCGGCCACACTGCTGAACTCAAGAAAGGAGTTGTGCCGTCGCATGTGCTCGCGCAAGCCATCGCCGATACCGATGATGAAACTATAAAAGAAGTTATCCAGAGCATCATTATCCGCAGTCAGCAAAAAGCTATTTACTCTTCTGACAACAAAGGTCACTTTGGTTTGGCGCTCGAATACTACACACATTTTACTTCGCCAATTCGCCGTTACCCCGACGTCGTCATCCATCGTCTATTAGAAGAAACAACTACGCACAAGAAGATTTCGGGTCGTGAGAAAAAATCCTTTGCTGATATTGCCTCACACTCATCAATGCGGGAAGTTGACGCACAAGAAGCAGAACGTGCGTCCGACAAGTACTACCAAACACTCTACATGCGCGACAAAGTTGGACAAGTTTTGTCCGGAACGGTGACAGGGCTCAACGATCGCGGACTTTTTGTGCGTGACGATGTCAGCTACTCGGAAGGTTTTGTGAGATTCAAAGACCAATACAGTGAAAAATTTATTTTTAATAAAAAGAATTACACAGCGACGGGTGAAAAAACTGGCGTGGCGTTCGCGATGGGTGATAAAGTAAAGGTAAAAGTCACTGACGTTCGTCCCGACAGACGCGAAATTGATTTCAGTTTGTTGAAAGAGGAAGCACAGCAAGATTAAGAAAAAATAAAGGAAAGATAAAAGAAATATGAAAAAAACTATTACCGCGCTCGTTGGATTAATAATCGTCGCATTTGCGATTGGTTTTGGTGGTCCAACTATTTACAGTAAAATGCTCAGCCTCGGGATTATCACCTACACACCTGCTTCAGTTGATACCGCAGTTACAAATATTGGAACAGTCACACCAAGCATTACTTTCACATTTGGTGGCGACATTATGCTCGATCGCGGTGTAGCGAAAAGCGTTGAGAAAAACTTTGCTGGCGACTTCGCTCCGCTTTTTAAAAACGCCGAGCAACTTTTCCAAAACGATGACATAACCCTCGTCAACCTCGAAGGTCCAGTTTCCGATAAAGGCCACAACGTCGGTAGTATTTATTCATTTGAAATGGATCCAAAAGTATTGCCCGTGATGAGAAATGCCGGCATCGACATTGTAAGCTTCGCCAACAATCACGTCGGCGACTACACAAAGGCTGCATTTTCTGACACCATGGAACGCCTCATCGAAAATGATATTTCATACTCTGGCGCCGGAGAAAGCTACGCCGAAGCAACCACTCCAACAACAATTGAAAAAAATGGCATGACTGTCGGATTCCTCGGCTTTACTGATGTTGGACCAAATTGGCTAGCAGCCAAAGGTGAAGATGCAGGTATTCTGCTCGCGAGCGATCCCAATTTTTTCTCAATAATTTCTGAAGCCAAAAAAGAAGTCGATGTGCTCGTCGTCTCATTCCACTGGGGAGTTGAGTACAAACCTCACACTGACCGCCAAACAAAACTTGCTCACTCTGCCATCGATGCTGGCGCAGATATCATCGTCGGCACGCACCCACATGTCGCCCAAGACCTTGAAACCTACAAAGACAAACTCATTATTTACTCTCTAGGCAATTTTATTTTTGATCAATATTTTTCTGATGAAACAATGCAGGGGCTCGTCGTTCGTACAACTATTTCAAAAGATGGCGTGATCTCAAACACCAAAGAATATATCAACCACCTCGACAAATATTTTGCGATCAAATCAATCGATGAAAAATACCCACCAGTCAAAACTAGTGACACCCCTGCGGAAATAAAAATCAGTTGGGTTGGCGACATTCCACCATCGAGCACAATACCCCTTTTTGATGAAACAATTCTGTCTTGGCTCAAAATTTCTGACATCAAGGCCGGCAACCTCGAAGGTGCGCTTTCGTCCTCTATAGGCCCGGAGAAAAACACCAAGTGCGTACCAGGCACGTTACATTGCTACTCTTTTGTCGGAAATGATGCATTTATAAAATCACTTAAATCAGCTGGTTTCAACCTTTTTAACTTGGCAAATAACCATGCGCTCGATAAGGGCGAGAATGGCGCAATAACGACAAAATCAATTCTTGCCGACAACAAGTTAGCATACGCGCCGGAAAGCGGAGACCTTATCACTGCAAAAATAAAAGGTGTCACTGTCGCCTTTCTTGGTTTTGGCCACAATGCCTGGACTCAGAAAATCACCGACATTGAAAACATTAGAAAAACTGTTCAGGATGCTGCGAGCAAATATTCCGTTGTTGTCGTTTTTTTCCATGGTGGAGCAGAAGGTGAGAAAATGACGCATGTTCCCAAAAAATCCGAGACCTATATTGGCGAAGACCGTGGTGATGTCTACAAATTTGCGCATACAGCCATAGACTCAGGTGCTGATCTTGTGCTCGGTTCCGGACCTCATGTAGTGCGAGGTATTGAAAAATATAATGATCGCCTTATAGTTTATTCTGCCGGCAATTTCCTCACCACAGAAGGCATGAGCAGTAAAGGACTCACCGGCAAAGGCGCTTTGTTCAATATTGCAGTTGATCAAAATGGCGTATACAAAAATCTCGGCATACTTTCCACTACAGCAGAAATTAATAATTCTGTTACAGCTGACCAGACAAACGAGGCTTTACTCAAAATAATCGAGCTTACCAAACAAGACTTCAACCAAACCATAGCTAGCGACCAACTTGGGGCTATTTCCTTCCAATAAGCAGGCGCTGGCGTGCCGTGATTTGTCTTACTATTTTCGTATGCGATAATAGAACATCGGCACATGGACATACCCTTTCACAAAAAAGTAATATTTGTTGTCATCATTTTTGCTGGTGTTTTCACTATTGGTATTGGTGCAGGATACATGATAGATAGCGTTCGCAACAAGAAACATTCTACAGTTGCTGACAATACAACTCCCAGCGAAACGACGGCGACTATTTCTCAAACGGAGAAAGTAACACCGCCAGAAATCAGTCTTACATTTACTGGCGACATCACCATGAATGGCATCGTCAAGAAAAACGTCAGGGAAAAACTTGACGGTGACTATGAGAAAATATTCGGCGCAGCAAAAACCATATTGCAAAAAGCGGATATTACATTTGGCAACTTCAATGGAACCTTCGGCATAAACGATCCTGAACGAACCGACAGCAAAGTTGCTGGAGCCTTACAAGGTAGTGGATTTGATGTACTCGGCATGAGCTATGGTGGACGAGATCGTTCAGTCAATAACCTCATCGAAACGTCACTCGTTATTGATGGTAATGGTGTTCTGCACGCTGGTGCAGGGCGCTCATACGAAAACGCTCGTGAGCCAAAGATAATTGAGAAAAATGGACAAACAGTCGGCTACCTTACCTTTTCTGATAATAAAAATGATTGGCCATTTGCCAATGAAAATGATGCTGGTATGCTCTCAGCAGACGACCCGCAACTTGAAGAAATTATTTCTGAAGCCAAAGCCAAGAGTGATATTTTAGTTGTGGCGTTTAATTGGGCAGACAAAGCAACCTCGCATACACTTCGCCAAGAACTCCTTTCACATACAGCGATTGATTCTGGAGCGACAATTGTTGTCGGACACTACGGCAACAACTTGCATGACATCGAGTACTACCATGGTGGTCTTATTGCCTACAACCTCGGCAATCTTGTTCGTGGTAACGGAATAAAACCTACAGGCATACAAGGCATTATTTTAGAAACAGGCATTCGTGCTGGCGTGATAAATACCGTCAATGCGTACGGCGTTGTTGAAAATCAAAATGGTTTTATTGATTCTGTAAAAGAAATTTCAATCGAGTCACTCGTTCGCGACAAAGGCGTCATCAAGGGAAATATCAGAGACTATAGTGAGATAGTCGAAAGCTTGCCTCCTTCGGTTACACAAAGAAGTGTATTTCGTGGGCCAAAAGTAAATAAAGTCGCGATTACAATCGATGATGGTTGGAATTCAGCGTTGATAAAAAAAGCTCTAGATATTTTGAGTGTCAAAAACACTACGGCAACTTTCTTTACGGTTGGTGTTGTCTCTGATACCAACAAGCTCAATCTTGTTCGAGCAGTCACCAATGGCATCGAGCTCGGCAACCATACCGATACGCATGGCTGGCTAACTCAAATGTCTGATAAGCAGATCAGAAATGAAATGGATACCTGGCAAAAGAAAATCGACGATGCGCTTGGCCGCCATTACCAAACTTCATGGTTTAGGCCACCGTTTATGGCTGGATTTAGCGGTCACACCAAAACAGCAGAGAGAGTTACCGCAATCGCCACAGAAAGAAATATGAAAATTGCGCTTTGGGACGTCGATCCATTTACTGGTATATCTATGCGAGCCAACGCGCCAGCAATCACAAATTTTGTAGTCTCAAATGCTCGTCCAGGTAGTATTATTCTTCTCCATTTTACCAACGAACACATGTCTGCCCTTCCTGATATCATCGACGGACTTCGCAAGAAGGGGCTCGAACCAGTGACACTCAGCGAACTTATGGGGCAGTAGAAAATATTTGGGCAAAAAAATAAGACCACCCTTTTCCAAGAGCGGTCTTCAATAACTTTTACTTACTTAACTTTGCTTGCTATCCTTCGGCTCAAAGAACTCTGCATCAATCTTTATCTTCTTCATGTTGCCCTTGTTTAGGTCACAACTAATACCAGAAGCATTACCTGTATTCTGATTGCTATTACCCTGATTCTGATTTTGAAATGCAGTAACAGGATTTTTTACAAGGAAGTCGAGGTAATTGGTCTGAAGTGACATTGAATGCTCGAGGCGCCTTCTTTCAATCTCGCGGATAGTGTCCATGTGCTGGCGTTCGTTATCATCTCTTGTGGCTAGACGTCTTCTTTCAGCCAGACGATAATCGTGTTGTTCCGTTGCCCAATCATACAACCTGCGTATCAAGCCTATGCCTAATATAATCAGCAGAATTGCAATAAGCGCACCGATAATCCACTGTAGCCAATCCCAAGAGAAATTTCCGAAGAAACTTCCGGATGATGAAGCTTTATTGTCGTCGCCCGCAATTCGATTATCAATCCTTTGATTGTTCTCATACATTGCAGCGACTATTTTCACAGAATCCTGAGAAAGCTCGCGGCCCTGCGATGTAAAGCGCAATATTGTAGTGTCAGAAATTGGCTTATACATGTAGTAAGTTCCTTTTGAACTATCACACTTTGTGTAGTTCTTCATAACTTTTTCAACATTGCCGCAGTAAATCACAGTGTCGATAGCTGTACCTGCGAGATACACCTTTGGTATGTCGCGAGTAATAGGAGTATTATTTTTATTCGATACTGAGTTGCAAGCAACGAAACTTACAATAACAGCAATAAATAGAGTCGCCCAAGTGGCTTTGCTTATGTTCTTCATAGTATTTAGTTTTGAGATTTTATTTTTACCTTATTATAGCATAGAGTACCCTATACTGTCAAGCATAAATCGGGTACATTCAACCTGTTAATGCAACACTTTCATTAAATACTTCTAATGGTGTTTTCCAGCCAAGTCGTTTTCTGGGACGGTTGTTGAGAGCGTCTTCAACGACTTTAATAGTCTCATCT
>JBDKLD010000018.1:0-2703 GCA_039795715.1 Candidatus Parcubacteria bacterium
CCTATGTTGTTTGCCGAGGCGATTTCGGTTACAGTCCCGAGTTTGATGTTTTCGCCGATTTTCTGAATAACTGGTGCAATCATTTCTGGAGCAGATATTACGAGAGCGTCTTTGCCTTCAGTCCAGGCTTTCTCAAGCATAGATTTTGCGAGGCTGATAAAGTCATCATTTTTTGCGACAAAATCTGTTTCGCAATTGAGAACAAGGGCAATGGCTTTACCAGCTTCTTTTTTGGCAATAATAAGTCCAGCTTCAGCGGAGCGGTCGCCTTTCTTGGCAGCAGCTATACCAGACTGTTTTTTGAGGATCATAATTGCTTTCTCCATGTCACCGCCTGCTTCTTCGAGGGCTTTGCGACATTGCATAACAGAAATACCAGTACGGTCGCGTAATTCTTTTACTTGCTCGGTTGTAATTGTAGACATAATGAACAAAAAATAAATTAAAAATAAATTAAGGCCAATCGGCTATGCCTGAGTCGTCATTGTACCACTTTTCATGGCAGTTTCGATCTCTTCAATCATGTGAGTTATTGATGAACGAGAAGCATCGTTACCCATGATAGGGTAGTCAATACCGCGAATATCATTGTCAGTATTTGTGATTGCGATGACAGGAATACGAGCAACTCTTGCTTCTTTGACTGCGATGTCTTCTTCTTTGCCGTCAACAATAACAAGTGCGTCTGGAAGTTTGGTGAGGCCAACTAGACCACCAAAGAGTTTATTCATCTTGGCAATATCAGCGTCAATCAAGAGGCGCTCCTTTTTTGTGTACATATCAAGCTCGCCGCGCTCTTTCTTGCCACGAAGGTCCTCTAGCTTGTGAATGCGCTTTTTAATTTCGCTCCAATTGGTGAGAATACCGCCAACCCAGCGTTCGATAATATATGGCATGCCGAGTGTTGAAGCAACGCGCTCAATAGTTGCGCGAGCCTCAGGTTTCGTGCCAACAAAAAGCACCGTACCGCCCTTTGTGGCGATGCCAGTAATAAATGCCTTTGCAGTGTCAAGCTGTTCTTTTGTATGTTCGACATTGATAATATCCGTACCATTTTTGGTGGTGAGGACGTGTTTCTTTACCGACGGATGTCGGCGGGTGCGTGTGTACCCATAGTGTGCTCCGGTCGCAAAAAGTTTTTCGACGCCGGGATCGATATTTGTATCCATATATTTGTTTAACAGGCGGTTCTTGGGGTTGAGCAGAGAGCTCAAACTTTACCCTAGTGGTCCGCCTTGCTTCCTGAAAACTTAGTAAAAGCAAAACCTCCAATTCGACATTAGAAAGTCTTGTGGCTATATTAGCAGGGAATCACCCTTAACGCAAGGGGTTTAGTTGACAGAATTATTAAAAATGATAGTATAATAGTGCGTTCATCTAGAACTTTTTATTAGAAATTCTCCCGGACAATCGTCCAGGGCCTTTTTCGTTTTTTTCCAAAATTGCTATGAAAATTAGCGTTGTTATCCCATGTCATAATGAAGAAAAATCTATCCACGCCTGCGTGGCTTCTTGTCTTGCACAAAGCAGGCCTTTTGATCAGATCTTGGTAATCAACGATGGCTCAACAGATGCAAGTGGAGAAATCTTGGCAAGTTTCGGCAAGAAGATTGAAGTGATAACAATTCCTCAAGCTACAGGCAATAAAAGCCGAGCTCAAGAACGAGCCGTGCCACACATTACGGGAGATATTTTTGTTGCAACAGATGGTGATACAATTTTGCATCCAAAATTTGCACAGGCAATGGAAAAGACTTTTGCTGAAGACGCAAGTGTCGTTGCGGTTTCGGGAATGGTGAAGAGTATTCGCTACAACTGGCTCACTGCTTGCAGGGCATTTGAATACGTCATCAGTCACCACCTCCACAAGCTTGCGCAAAGCTACATAAATTTTATCTTTGTTATTTCAGGAGCTGCGGGCGCTTTTCGAACGGATGTTTTCCGAAAATATTTAGCCTTTGATCACGATACGCTTACCGAAGATCTCGATATTACCTACAAGTTGCATTCACATGGTCTAAAGATTGCCTACAATCGTGAGGCGATTTCGTATACACAGGATCCTGTGAGAATTTCGCAGTATATCAATCAGATGCGTCGTTGGTACGGTGGGGGTTGGCAAAGTTTGAAAAAACATTTTCCTGTTGTAATATCCAAGCCAAACAGGGCTTTTGAGCTCTCACTTCTTTATATAGAGGGTTTAGTTTTTTCCTTCCTACTTTTTGTCTTGCCGTTTGTAAATCTCTACTTCACACTCTTTTTCTGGCTAGGAAATATTGCTTTCAACATGATTTTCGCCGCGTATGCTGCCTACAAAGAAAATAGGTACGACATGTTCTACGTGCCATTTGTCTACCCACTGTTCCTCTACCTCAACGCCTTTATATTTATTGAACAAGCATTCAAAGAAGTTATTTTGGGACGGAAAAACATGGTCTGGTTCCATCCTGAACGAATTTCAATATCATAAATATGTTTATACCTACCGGCATCACTTTCATAGTCCACTTACTTATCGTCCTAGTTAAAAAAATCGGCAAGTTTTTTGGCTTTGATAAAATCAGGCAAAATTCAAAACCATGCGGGCCGGTTACCCAAAAAATATTTTCAATATTTATTATTGCGCTTGTCGCAGTGTATATCGGTTGGGCGTGTACCTATTTTGTCGGGCGAGGTTTGTCAGATCGCCGAGCTACCTGGAAA
>JBDKLD010000019.1:0-3264 GCA_039795715.1 Candidatus Parcubacteria bacterium
AAACACACCTCAAACAGGCTCCGGCCTTTTGGCAAAAATAGAAATCGACAACACCTTGAGCACTCCTTCAGCGATTCTGATACCAAACTATGTCGGTGACTACAATTCATACATTCAAAACCCTTCAGTCGCGGCAAAAATTGTTTTCCGCGCCTACGACGCAAATGGCGTAAGAATAAAGAACGGCTCAGTATCTTATGATGCTGATACTTACAATGAATCATTTTCCATGACAGGACAAAATTATTGCCCAAACAATCCGTCATTTGAAGCAACCGCCAAAAACCATGACGAATGTTACTACATGCTTTACTACCGCCCAGGAGAAAAAGGCAACAATGCTCTCATTATTCACCTGACATCACCGCAGGCGACGATTGCCAAGAGTGTGCAGGTGACAGGTATTCAGCAAAATCTCATACCACCAAACGTTCAGTCAAACACAGGCGCGCTCACTTGTAGCCAAGACGAACTGCATGGCGACTACGTATTTGATGGTTGTCTTGGTATCACCGCAACATCGGGTACTATTCGCTACTACTTACGCTCGATAGATTACACCATCATCACGGGTAGTAATATCGCCAAGTCTGATATTTCTTTCAATCTTGTTAGTGATGCTGGGCCAATCAGTTTAATAAATGAAGGCAGTCATCTTGGTTTGACTGGCGTTCTGTACGTTGATAGCCAAACAAATGTTAACCTCAACTTTGGTATAACTCTCGCCCATAACAGAACTGGAACTTTTAAGATCAAAATTACTGGCACCGAGTGGTCAGTGAGCGAAGAAAGTACACCAACTGTTTTTGTTCCTCTTGATATCACTACCGATGTACTCTCAACCGCGATAGCGGCAGCGAACGAGTAGGGAACTCTGTCAAAAAAATTTTGAATTATGCTTTATTTTTCCTTAATTTTCTCTTCATATCAGAAGAGTATGCTGACTTTATGATTGAAGAAAAAACCGCCCGTATTGACAATGTCATTACAGCAGATTACACTCTGCTTATGAATACAACATTGCAAATACGCATAGATAAAAAAACAAAAGAAAAGGCCCAGAAAGTTTTCAAGGAAATGGGAATTGACCTATCTGCGGGTATCAAAATGTACCTCACACAAATTGCCCAGGACGGCTATTTATCTTTTATCCCTAGCACAAAGAAAACTCGCGCCAAAAGAAAAGAGTGGGACAAGGAAGTAGCGTACGCACTCAAGCATGGTAAGGGCTATTCTTCAGCTGAAGAGATGCATGACGCAATATTAAAAGAAAAATAATTATGATTATATGTATACACCCTTTCCGACTCAAAAATACAAAAAGTCATATAAAAAAATTAAGCGTTCTGGGAAGTTTAAAGAAAGAGAACTGAATTTTGTAATAAATACTTTGGCTTTAGGGCAAAAACTTGGGAACGAATACCGCGATCATGCGCTACGGGGTGATTACAATGGTTTTCGTGAGTGCCATATTCGAGGGGACCTATTGCTTGTATATAAAATAGAGGGGGAAATACTTTTGTTGATTTTGGCAGATATTGGCAGTCACTCATCGATATTTGATATGTAATAATTTGTGACGTAATACTGTATACTACTCCACATGGACCCGAACGAGATAGACAAAGAAGAATTTCTCTTGCCTGTTAGGCCACACAATCCAGACAAGCCAGCGGCGCCAATCAGGACATTTTCGACTGACCTTGCACAGGCTGTCCGCAAAGACGAAATGTCAGTTATCAAAGTCGCCATGGCAGAAGAAAAACGTCGCCAAGATGAGGACTTTGAGCTTTCTCCTGGATCTTCTAAAAATCGAGCCTTTGTGGCAGTAGGCACTGCGCTCATTATTCTCACGGTTATCGGTCTTGGTGTTGTGTACCTTATAAAAAAGAATCGCGTACCCGATGTCATTCCGAGCGAAGTTCAAATACCCACTCTTATCACCGCAGAAGCTTCGACCAGTGTTGAAATTGGCGGACAAGGAGATGGCAAGATACTAGAGCTCACCCGAACAGCCACAAGCAATGTTTCCAGTACAGACAATAGTATCGTCAATATATATTTTACTGATTCAACTTACAGCACAAAACAACTCATCACCGCCAATGCTTTTCTCTCTGGCATCAAATCCGAAATTCCTCAGCCACTCCTCCGTTCTCTACAAAATAATTTTATGCTTGGCATTTACACCAAAGACAGCACGCGTCATCCGTTTCTTATTCTCAAAACTGCCGATTTCCAGATTGCATTTGCCAACATGTTCACTTGGGAGAAAAAACTCTTTAGTGACTTCTATGTGCCATTCAATCTAACAGGGGACGAGGAGACATTCGTCAATAAATTTACCGATCTCCTTGTCGAAAACAAAGACACGCGTGCACTCAAAAAAGACGACGGCACAATCTCCCTTATCTATGGATTTGCTGATGAAAAAACAATTATCATCGCTGATGGCGTAGAAACCTTCAAAGAAGTACTCCGCAGACTACAGAGTATGAGGTAATTTCAGAATCACTAGTCGTGTGCTATAGTATCCCATATGAAAAACGATGCACTACGAGTAAAATTAGAGGAAGAGAAAGCACTTTTGATCAACGAACTCAAAGAAATCGGCATGATTGTCGACTCTGCAACAGGCGACTGGGAAGCAGTCCCAGAGAGACAGTTGCCGACTTCAGACGAGAACGACCTTGCTGACAAATTTGAATCCTACGAAGAACGTAGTGACATGCTCAAAACGCTCAAAACTCGCTACAATGAAATCGTCTCGGCGCTAGGAAAAATGGACAGTAAAGGATTTGGTATTTGTGAAACTTGTGGCGCACCAATAGAATCCGATAGAATGGCGGCCAACCCAGCAGCAGGAACGTGCAAGGCTCACATGAACGGGTAACAGGAGATGAGAAAACTAAAAACCCGCGATGCTATCGCGGGTTTTTAGTTTGGTGGTTTACTATTTATTAATTTTATATTTTCTTAATAAAAAACAAACAGGTATTTCATCATGCTTCTGTATTCTTAAAACATGGCATTTTCAAAAGTATTTGGCGCACAAGTTACCGGGCTTCGTGGAAGCATTGTTCGTGTTGAAGTCGACAGGACAAGAGGACTCCATTCTTTTATCATGGTTGGTTTGCCCGGTAAAGCAGTGGAGGAATCACGAGAAAGGGTTTGTGCTGCGATCAAAAACTCCGGTTTTGAAAACATAAAATCACAAAATCAGAAAATAATTCTTTCACTTTCTCCGTCTGACTTGAGAAAAGA
>JBDKLD010000020.1:0-6600 GCA_039795715.1 Candidatus Parcubacteria bacterium
CCAAGATGAAACCCTCATGTCTTCCTTACGAATTTTTGAAAGAGATATTCTATAAGACCACAGGAAAAAACAAAGAAATACTTTCAGTCGAAGATCTGCTTAGATTTTCACCTAAAGAAATTAATGAGCACCTAAAACCGAAAAATGAAGAACTAATGATCAGGAAGGGCTTAGAAACTGCCAGGCGAAATTTGATGGCTTTAGGATTAACCGAAAAAAATGGCAAATTTCTATCTGGTTGTTACCACACAACAGAATGGTCACCAAAAGAAGATTGGATCATAAAATGGATAACTGAATTTGATTTCAGTAAAAAAGATGCCGAGAAATTGTATAACTTGGCAAAGAAAGCTGAACTCAGAATAAACTAATTAATAAAAACCGCCCCTAAAAAGGCGGTTTATTTTTGCTAAAAATTATTCCGTATAAAAATATTTTTGAGTCTCTTCCCATCCAAAACACACTTCAAAAATTTTAGTGATTGCCCGCAACGTCCCCTTCCGAAGCCCATCATGTTGCGGAATGGTCACATGGTGAGACCTACCATTTTTATATAATGTCATGCGGAAATGACTTCCTGTCTTTCGCTTCATAATGAATCCACTAGCTTTGAATATACTCACGACCTGTCGGCCGGAGAGTTGCTTAAGTTTTCCCATAGACTAAACTAGCGCTGGTAAAGCGAAATTAATCATAATGGGTAGAGGCCTAATTTTTTCTTCATTATCTTCTCCAAAATGACATTCGACCGCATCTTTTATGTTGTACACAACTTCGTCGAGAGTTTCCCCTTCGGTAAAAATTGAATAACCTACTGCAGAAGCCGTGTATCCGCCCTCCTCCGCCTTTTCAATATTAAATTGGATTATATTAGGCACTTCCATATAGTAGCAATATAACATGAAATATTGCTCAAGAAATTCTAAAAAATACCTCAGCTAAGACTATTAATTTTTGTTTGACAGATGATGATTTACTGATATAGTGCGAACAAATAGGTTTTGTTCTGGGAGCCGGCATCCTGCAAATTGCTGCCGGTTTCCAAAACAAAATCTTAAGACTAATCCAAATGAATACTATCGAAATTACTGCCTTATTTATTGCTCTATTGTTAAGTGTATATAATTTAATTTCGGGAATTAAATCCAGGAAGAAAATTAATCATTTATGGGGACAACGACCCAGAAAATTTATGTAATTGAAGCAAAAAAACCGCCCCCATTACTGGAGGCGGCTTTTTATTTTGCGCAGTGCCAAAGGCAGAGCGCAAGAGAGATCGAAATATTACTGAGTCTTCTTCATAGAAGTATTCTCGCGGACGCTGTTGATCGTGTGAGCAGCTGCTTCCTTGCCACCGAGGCCGAAAGCGAGACCGCCTGCGATTGCAAGCATTGCAATAATACCAGTGAAGAGAATCTGCATGAACTGCGCAGCAACACCGAGCTCAGAGAGAGCAATGATGAATGCGAAGATCCAAATAGCGTAGTGAGCGATCGAGCCAAGGAGGTTGGCTGAACGAACATTTGCCATACGAGCAGAACCGCGGATAAGCTTGCGCATGAAGTCAGAGATAACCGTAGCCATGACGAGTACGAGCGCAGCGACGATAACGCGTGGCAAGTACTGTACGACAACATCACGCATAAACTGTGTGACTTCGGTAAGACCGAGGAAACCAAGAGTCCACCAGAGGAAGACTGCGATGATAAACCATTTTACCAAATCACCAATAAACTTACCGACGTTCAAGCGCATACCAGCCTTTGCCATCATTTCGCCAGCACCAGCGCTTTCGAAGATCTTGTCGATCTTGAGAGCTGTAAAAAGCTGAGAAACAGCTTTGCCAACTATCGAAGCGAGAATCCAACCGACAACAAAAAGAATAATGGCGAGTACAAGACCTGGGATAAACATGACGAAGCCTGACCATAGGCTATTGAGAGAATCAGCGAAAGAACCGCCTAAATTTGAGATTTCCATACTGCTTTGTTAACGTTTTATAATAAAATTTATAACAATAACTCTACATTTCGACCTGTAAAGTATACAGGCAGAGTATAGCACTTTTTAAGCTGTTTTTGAGGCTGGTGTGGATAATGCTAAAAGACTAGGACTTGACACTAATTTTTCGTGTGGGAAGTCTAAAATGTCGCGAATGAGCTTGTCGTACATCTCTAGACGGTACACATACTCGGCAGTATCGAATACTGCATAAGAAAGTTCTTTGCCAACTTCGGCTTCAAGCTTGCGGACAGTGTCTTCTATCCATGGCTTGCGGAGATTGTCACCAACAATCAGCATATCTACCCTGCCCTCCTTGTCTTGCTCTTTGATAAAAATACCAGAGACAACGAAAAGTTTGATCTTGCCGGCTTTTTTGAAGCGACGAACAAGTTCTTTTTTATTGAGAAATTCTTCTTCGACAAGTAGGCCGCGCAAAGAATCATTGTATGAAAATTCGGAATTGAGATACCAGCCTTCAGTTTTTTTCTTAGCTTTCTTGCCCCGCCGAATGACGTCTTTCATATAAGAACGCTTTTTGATAAAGCCTGCACCCTGCAAATGCTTGCACTCGTTTGCTGCCTTGGTGCGTGGTATTCGAAGACGCTTACCGAGATCGATGCTGTCGATCGGCTGATCGGCATTGAGCAAGAAAAGGCGCATGATTTTTACCCTAGCTTCTGATCCGAAAATTTTGGCGAGTTCTTTCATGGTGTTTAGTATACTCTCTCGGCTGATAGGTGCAAATAAAAAGAAAAAACCGCCCTTTGGAGAGCGGTTTTTCTGTAAATCTTATTCGACCTACTCTACCAGTTGAGGCTACCTGAAATCGGAAGATTTCTTACACCAAAATCGCTTGTCCAATCTGTTGTAACTGAAGTATGACTTGCAGCAGACATATCAGACCAAACTATCGGCGCATCAGGGTCAGCATTCATAATACCGTTCAATGTATTTATTGGCACTACAGAGAGGCTATCATTTGCAATAGTAACTGTTACAAAATCACCAACAGTATCTGCGCCAGATATTGTGCCTCGAAGCTCATACGTTTTACTGGAGGATATTTGTTGCTCACCAGTGATAAACTTTATTGTTCCTGTTGTTGACCCCGCTAGGTGCAAGCCGGAGTGAGTAACCTGTCCATACACTTGGGTGTTACCACCATTTGTTACATCCCAAAGTGTAATTCCACTTGAATTTGAAAACCCACTAGAAGCTATTTTTGTATTCGCATCTTTATTTACATCCCAAAATAATGTTTGCCAGACAATTGGACCACCCATAGCATCAATCTTGAATTTCATAAGAGGTTTATTGCTGACATTAAGAAGGGCAGTGCTCACCATCGGCAACTGAGAAATAAATGGAACCGCAGAGTACGCATATATTGAATTACCTGAAGGATTTGTTTCATCGCCCAATGCAGAAATGCCATTTGTCGTATTTATTGCAGTAAACGAAGTAAGTGTGGTTTTGAGATCAGCCTGAGAAACTCCGGCACCGACACCGATAGTTCCGAGCTGAAGTTTAACAGTGAGAACTTTATTACTATTTGCTGGGACATTCCAATTTAACCCTGAGAATAAGATAGATGATGCACCACCTGGCTGTGAGGCAATGAGTGTTACACCGTCATAGAGGTTGACTGATGAGACAACAGTGGCTGCAGTAGATGGAAGGGTGAAAGTGAGATTAGTAACATTGAATCCTGCGCCGCTTGATGCAAAGGTAAATTTTGCAGATTCTACAGTCTGATTATCATACACAATTCCAGTAGTTGGAGTTGAAGCATTGAGTATTGCTGATATTGAAGATGAGCTATTACTAATGGTCTGGCCGTAAGTGTCAGGCAATACTGCTATTATAGACTGACCACTCATTAGAGATGTTCCGGAAATTGTCAGGTCTGTAGTGAGAGAATCGCCAATAGAAGATGTAGAATTGAGATTACCGTAAAGCTCGATTGTGACTACCTGATTAACAGGCAGAGTATAATTGAGTGAGAAATTATTATCGTTTGCCATCACGACTGCAAGAGGCATAGTCTGAGACACAATCGTGCCAGAAGTATTTCTGACAACCATAGACATGTTTGTCACATCATCGTGGTTAAATGTAGTACCGACCGCTGATGAAATATCAAACGAAGCCGTAGTGAGAAGTATATCCTCTACCATGCTACCAGTAAGTTTCCATGAACCGATTTTGAAGTTAGCTACAGGGAGAGAAGTTGATTGATCTTGATACGTAGTATTTTTTTCGATCGACATTGATGTACTACTGATTGCTAGGGTGTTTGCATATACACTTGCTATCGGAGCATTTATTCGTCCAAGTGTATTTATTCTTACAACATTTAGAGAGCTGGGTACAATGACTGCCGTAATTGTGTCAGTGCCTGGAACAATATCGCTCGAGCCGCCATTGTCATATATATCAGCTCGTACTTCTAGCAAGATTGGAGCACCTGGGTTAACAGTGTAATTGAGAGTAAATTGTGAATACGGCATAACTGAATCAGTTTCTTCATTAAGTGATGCAGTAGATCCATATTGCACGCCATTAATCAAGATTCTAGCATTTCTCAAAGAGTCATCATCGTCATCGATGTTCACGCCACCAGCGTAGGCCACTCGCAATGTTTCTATTTTCATTGGTTCTCCTATTGCTGATATTTTATAAACACCAAGTTTTTTATCACTGAAAAAATTTCCAACACTTCCAGACGGAGACGAAACATCCTTCTCGATTATAAGTTGGGAAGGGCCTTGGTTCAGTGCAATTGATTGGCCAATCGTGTCTGTTGATGTTGCAGTAATGGGAGTGTTGAGACTATTTGTTGTAGAAACTCCTGTCACAGTAAGATCTGTGCCAAATGCATCAGCCGCGTCAATCATATCCGGCGTCCCAGCAGGTAAATCAAGGCCGTCATCAGCAAGATTCGCATACAATTCGATTACACGAGCCTGGCTTGCCTGAAGTAAATAATTTATCGAGAAAATATTATCCTGTGCGTTTACCAAAGCAAGTGGTGGAGTCTGGTACATAATCACGCCAATACTATTCTTTATTACGGCGTACATGTTCGTAATATCTCCTTCGTCAAATTCTGTACTTATAACCTCATCAACATCAACAGAAAGCGTCTGTAATAATATGTCGGCTGTTTGACTTCCAGTAATATTCCATGAACCAATCTTTGTATTGTTGGTTGGGAGAGCAACACTTTGATTTAAATAAGTGGTATTTCGACTAAGTGGATACGTAGGAGTAACTGGGTTAGGTGTAATTGTAAAGTACCCGTTTGATAGATCATTGACTGTTCCGTGCGCTATTTTCAATTTAAACGAATTGCCTGAAGGCATTTGTGGCCAAGATGCAATAGCTGGTAATGGAAGGACCTCAGTTCTATCATTTACTACTGTTCCGAGGTCATAACTTAGGCCAGCAGATGTCACCAAAGACATTTGCATTGTTTCAGTCGAAGGTATCTCACATGTAACCCAATTGAATTTTGCATTTAATCCAGCTTGGTAGACTTCAGAACCATTTGCTCGTTTAACTATAATTTTTTCACCTGGCACACCACAAGGACCGAGAGTTTTAGCAATAGCATTTAGCACATTTCTAGTTAAGCCATCAGTAATACCACTTGGTGCAATTTTATAATCTTCTTGGAGCTGTCTGAGCATTTCCACAGTCAATATATCCATCACACCAGATGGGGTGCCGGAATCAAGATAGCCGTACTGCATGAGAAGCTGCTGGAGCTTTATGACTTCTGTTCCCTGATCACCAGAAGCAAGTGTACTGGAAAATGTATAGTTTATCGGGGTTTGGGTTGTCTGTGCATTTGCTGTTTTTATCCCCAAAAGATCAGTAAGGGAAATTGACACACCAAGGACTTCCCCACCTGATGCGAGTAATTCATTTACTTTGGCTCTAGTGCGTGGCCCAAATGTTCCAGTTTGAGGCAATTCGTATGCTTTTTGAAACTTCTTGACGGCTGTTCTTGTTTTTGATCCGTATGACCCCTTTGCCGTTTCTTTAATTTCGAGCAATTGTAGGCGAATTAGGAGGTTTTGAAGTTTTTTAATTTCTTCTTTTTTAGATGAATCATTGACGCTAATATTCGTTGCAAATACCTGCTCGCCCTCTGCGTGCGCAAAAGAAAATGTTCCACCAAAAACAACCGCGATTCCGACGGCAACCATCAATTTTTTCATCATAGTTATGTAAGGGCTATTTATAATGGTTCCATTATATCTCAAGCACGGGGGGGGTAGCTGCTGACCTGTGTATAACATGGACATGTGGGTAATATGTTGGCAAACAAAAATCCCCCACTTTTGTGAGGGAATTTTTGTTGTGTCAGGGTAAAACTACTTCAACTCTACCTTGCCACCTGCTTCTTCGATTTTCTTCTTCATTTCTTCTGCTTCTGCTTTCTTGACGTTATCTTTGAGAGTTGCTGGAGCGCCGTCTACGAGATCCTTGGCCTCCTTGAGACCAAGACCGAGAGCTTCCTTGACTACTTTCATAACTGCGATCTTCTGTTCGCCTGATGCCGCGAGGACAACAGTGAAGCTGTCTTTT